>JAISQG010000027.1 GCA_031274335.1 Gracilibacteraceae bacterium | reverse complement strand
CCAGGTCGAGGGGGCGCAGAGTGATTTCATTGTGCCAGGCCGCCACCATCACTTCCGATTCACCGCGCATGAGGGCTTCCACCGCCTTGGCCCCCATCCGGGTGGCCAGCACGGCGTCGGCCGCCGAGGGACTGCCCCCGCGCTGCACATGGCCGAGAATCGTGACCCTGGACTCCACTCCGGCTATCTCCTGCAGCCGTTCGCCGATTTCCTGCGCGCTGCCTGCTCCTTCCGCCACAATGATTATGCTGTGGTTTTTGCCGCGCTTGATCCCGCGCAATATCTTCTGCCCTATTTCATCCAGGTCATATTTTATCTCCGGTATGATGATCGTCTCCGCCCCTATGCCCAATCCGGCCCGGAGAGCTATATCGCCGCAATTGCGCCCCATCACCTCCACAATGAAAGCACGCTCGTGCGACGAGGCTGTATCGCGCAGCTTGCTGATCGCGTCGATGACCGTGTTGACCGCCGTGTCAAAGCCGATGGTCAATTCCGTCCCCAGTATATCGTTGTCAATCGTGCCGGGCACGCCGACAACTTTTATGCCGTGCCGCGCCAATGACTGGGCCCCCCGGTACGAGCCGTCGCCGCCGATGACGACGAGCCCGGCGATCCCCTGTTCGCGCAAGGCGGCCGCCGCCTTGGCCTGCCCGGCCTCAGTCATCATTTCCTGACAGCGCGCCGTCTGGAGCATGGTGCCTCCCCGGTGGATGATGTCTGCAACGGATCCCAATTCCATGCGACGGATATTGCCGCGCAGCAATCCTTCATATCCATGAAAAATTCCATATACTTCCAATTCGTGAAAAATGCCCTTGCGCACAACGGCGCGCACGGCGGCGTTCATGCCCGGAGCATCGCCCCCGCTCGTCAGCACGGCTATTTTCTGCGCCATATCATTCTCCTTCCTGCAATCCTTGCGCCGCGTAAGCGCGGCAGCGCTGGCGGATGCAATTTTGGGTATGGCCGAGGAACCGCGCGACATCCCGGTTGCTGAAGCCGAAATCCTTGGTCAGCCGGAAACATATCTCGCGCCGAGCCTTCACTATATCCGATTTTTTGCTGCGGCCGACGATGTCTTCATGTCGCACCGGCTGCAAATCGTCCATCACTTCCTGGTAAGCTCGCTTTATATCCCGGAGCGTAAAAGGCTCCCCCAGCGCGTGTCCCTCCACGGCCAGGGTTATGTCCTTAAAGCTCATGTCCGCCAGCGGCAGGCTCAGGTCGTCAGCATTCAGCCCTCGACTTTGTGAATAATAGCGCAAAAACTGCTCTTTTTCCTCCATGGTCGGATTGCTGATTGCGAACGAAAGCGCGGTGTTCAGACTGGAGGAAAAAAGCTTTCCCAGCGCCTCCGGACAGTAATGGGCCTCACAGGCCGTGATAACCGCCTTACCGCCGCGGGAAATAACATCCTTCATCGTGTAATGCATTTCCTCCAGGCTCTTTTTTTTGCCGCTGAGACTGTGAATGTCGTCGATAAGCAAAATATCCGAGGCCCGGAGCTCGCGGCGCCAGGCGCTGTAATCTCCCTTTTGCAGCAAAAAGGCGAATTTACGCGCAAAGGCGGCGGAATCAAGAAAGGACACCCTGCAGGATTTTTTGCGCAATTCAGCCCAAAGATGCTTCAGCAACTCTGTTTTGCCGCTGCCCGCACACCCGCGCAAAAGCAGCACGTCGGGCGCCGTCACGGGATCGTAGTTGCTGAGGACGTGAAAACATAATCCGTTGCAGTCGCTCACATACATTTATTTTGTTCCTCCGTTATTCAGGCTCGCCGGCGCAATCACGCAGAGCGCCGTCTATTTCCGGATGCAAATACAGAACACGCGGACACGTGAGTACTTCGCTCTGCCCGCACAAAAAGCGCTGATCAAACGGCTGGGAAAAAAAGAGCTTGATGACGCTTTTTTCGTCCCGCGACCGCATTTCCACTTTGTCGGGATAAAAAAGATAATTGTAGCCGCCGTCCCGCCAGGTCAGGCACAAATCAGCGATGGTCAGGCGCAGTATGCCAAATTCCTCCACACGCACCTGACGCACGGCGCAAAAATCCTGCCTCACCGCTTCGGTTTCCACCGCGATTTGCCCGTTCCTCTTCCTGAGCTCCAGCGCGTATTCAATGACCAAGCGGCCGGAAACGGATACTTCCTCCAGCAAACGCGCCAATCCCCGCGTTTCCAGCGCCATTTCCCGCAGGCTGTCCGCGGGTGCGGCTTTGATATCCTTCAGTTTTTCCATTTCCGTCTCCAGGCAGCGATGGATTTTCTCCAGCGACTCCAGCAGACGCCCATCGGTTTCCCGCATACACTCACCGCTTTTCTCTGTATGTAGCGACGGATTGCCGGACACTCCGCGCCGCGCTTTTATTCTATCGCAAAACGGCCGGAGTTGCCAGTAATATTTTGGCAGGCGGCAAAAAATTTTTAGGGAGTTTGAATATTTTACCGGAACTCATAATCCTCGCTGTAATCATCCACCGCCGCCAGCCCTCCCGTGATGATCAGGCGGTGGGAGGACACGCCGCGCGGCTCGCAGGTGGTCAGCGTGACGCGGCAGTCGCCGGCGGTGCGGATGAGACTCCAGTCGTCCGGGGCCACGATGGCCGTATCCAGGTACGCATAACAAAAAACCTTGCCCCGGTAAACAAGGTAAATAAAATCGCCTTCCGTCACCGTTTCCGCGTAATACAATTCCCGGCCGTAAATATCGCGGTGGGCGGCGATGCTCGTATTCGTGTTGTAAATATCCGGCAGCTGCCCGTATTCGTAAAGGCCCGGCCCGCGGGCCAATACCGCGAGATCCGTGCCGTTCATGACCGGCGTGTCCAAGCCCAGCCTGGGCAGCACCAGGCGCAATCCGCCTTCGGTGTAGGCCTCGCGCTCGCGAGTCACCAGCAGCTCCCCGACCGGCAGGACGACATCCGTCGGATACAGACGCCTTTCCTCCGCCGCCGATTCCGGCGGAACCTCTCCCTCTCCCGCAAAAGGCGGGCGGGCCCGCTCCGGGAGACTGAAAGCATACCACAGGGCCGCCCCGGCTATCAGCATGACACAAACCGCCAGGACGGCCGCCCTTTTCTTATTTATCATCGTCCCCACGCTGAAATCTGCCAACAGG
>JAISQG010000016.1 GCA_031274335.1 Gracilibacteraceae bacterium | reverse complement strand
ACGTCCCGCGGCCTGACCGCGCTCCGCCGCGGCGATTGCGTGGTTCTGGCAATGCGGGCAGCGCAAATTGCAACCGTGACCGCCCGCCGAAAGCACAGAGCGTCCGGGGTAAAAATGGCGGAGAGGCTTCTTTTCCACCGGGTCAAGCGCGAGCGCCGTCACAAATCCATAATCCCACAGACGGACTTCCCCGCCCCGGTTGCCGCGAGCGCGGCAAAAGCCGGTTTCTCCCTCCTTCAGGCGGCAATGCCGGGGACAAACCGGACAAAGCGCCGTGTTCACGCCTTTTTTTTACGGATGGCATGGCGCAGAAATTTAAAGGCGAATAATCCGGCCGCGGGAGCGAAGGCCAACAACGGCTGGCGGGAGAGGGCCTCTTCCATGCGCTCCAGATACCCGGTCAGGCGCCGCCCCCGAGCCTGCAGCCGTTCGACATGCGCCTGCCTGGCTTCCAGCGAATTTTCCCGCACGGCCGCCACCTTCTGCCAGAGAGCCCTGAGTTCCGCCTGCCGGCTCTCCTCCTCGACCGGAATCAGCTCTTCTTTGACGCGTTTTTGTCTTTGCCCCATGTGACGCGCTCCTTTCTCAGCGGTATGTTCCATGTCCGCGGCATTAAAGCGCCGTACTGATGATTTGTTCATAGCGCGGATAACATATGATCTGAGTATATCACATTTGTTCTATACTGAAAAGGTAGTTTTTCAACTACCTCTCTTTTTCACATCCGCGCGGATTTCCTCCAAGCAGGCCTCGTTAACCGCGCCCGTCTCGCGAAGTGACATCACCGCATCGCTCATTACTTTGAAATTAAGCTCCGTCCCCGCTCCGTCGGGAACATAGTCGAGCGCCCTGTCCTCGCCGATGCCGAACCGCGCCGCCGTTTCCACCGCGTCGATGTTCGCGCCGAGGAAGATGAACTCCCAACCGTAGCGCGACTTTTGCCGCTCGATTTGCGCCTTGACCTTATCGCTCGTGTATTCGCGGCTGCTGTTTTCTTCTCCGTCCGTGATGACGACGAACATCACTTTTTCGGCGCGATAATCCTCGGCAGTGTTCTTCTGCGCGTTGCCGATTTTGTGAATCGTGCGCCCGATGGCATCGAGCAGCGCGGTCGAGCCGCCGACTCGGTACTCGCGCTCCGTAATCAGGCTGACCGCTTTGATGTCGATGCGGTCGTGGAGCAGTTCGTAATTGTTGTCGAACAGCACGGTGGTGATAAGCGCCTCGCCCTCCACCGCCTGCTGCTTTTCGAGCATGGAGTTGTACCCGCCGATTGTGTCGCTCTCCAAGCCGCTCATCGAGCCGCTCTTGTCGAGTATGAACACCAGTTCCGTCAATCCTTTTTTCATCGTGTTTGTCCTCCGTTCAAGTTTTTGATTATGAACAGAGTTTACCAAAGGCGGCGAGTGTGTTGGTCGCTTGGCAAGCGACAATTTTAGTCGTCCAGTTCCGTTATTCATACTCTGGACACGGAGCTGACTTCCCTGATGCGCCGAATGCGCCCGATCAAAAAGCTCAGGTGGTCAACGCCGCGCGTCTCTATTTTCAGGTGGATATGCGCCGTGCCGTCCTTTGTCGCCTGCGCGTTCAGATTCAGCACATGGGTTTTCGTCTCCATCAGCGAATTCATAATGTCCGTGACAAGCGTCGGCCGGTCCGTGCCCAGAATATCCACATTGACGGGATACACGGCTTCCGCCTCGGCCGCTTCCGCCACCCAGTCCACCTCGATCAGCCGATCGCCTTCTCCTTTATTCCGCAAAACGCTGATTTCGGGGCAGGTCGATTTATGCACGGAAACCCCCCGCCCCCGAGTGATATAGCCGATCACGCCGTCGCCGGGCAGGGGATGGCAGCAGCGGGAAAAACGCACCAGCATATTGTCCATGCCCCTGACCCGCACGCGCTGGGCGGAGACATTGCTTTTGGCCGCCTGGCTCGGCGTGAAAACAAAAGGCTCCTCCTCTTTGACGACATCGTCCTTCAAACGCAGCAAAGCCCGGCGGAACGTGATGGCGCCGTCTCCGAGCGCGGCGTGCAGATCCTCCAGGCTGTTCAGACCGAATATGTGCGTAAGCTCAAGCATGTTTTCCTTTTTCAGGGCCTGCGCCGTATCCAAGCCCATTTTGCGCGCTTCCCGCTCCAGGCCCTCTTTGCCGCGCGCGATGTTTTCCTCGCGCTTTTCCTTGCGGAACCACTGGCGGATCCGGTTTTTGGCCTGCGAAGTCTTGACCTTGCACACCCAGTCGCGGCTGGGGCCGGTCGGCGTCTTGGAAGTGATGATTTCCACGATGTCGCCGTTCTGCAGCGTCGACTCCAGCGGCACGATGCGCCCGTTCACCTTCGCGCCTATACAGTTGTGCCCGACGTCGGAATGGACGCGGTAGGCAAAATCAATCAGGCAGGAGTCAGCCGGCAGCTCCAGCACATCGCCCTTGGGCGTGAAGGCGAACACCGTATCGTCAAACAAATCCACGCGCAGCGATTCCATGAACTCGCCCGCGTCGCGCGAATCATGCTGCCATTCCAGCAGCTGGCGCAACCAGGACAGCTTCTGCTCGAAATTCGCCTCGACCCGGGTTCCCTCCTTATATTTCCAGTGAGCCGCCACGCCGTACACCGCCGTGTGATGCATATCCCAGGTGCGGATCTGGATTTCAAACGGTTCGCCGTGCGTGCCGGCCAGCACGGTGTGCAGCGATTGGTACATATTGGGCTTGGGCATGGCGATATAATCCTTGAATTTGCCGGGAATCGGCTTCCAGAGCGTGTGGACGATGCCGAGCGCGCCGTAGCAGTCATTCACCGTGTTGACGATGACACGGATGGCCGCCAGGTCAAAAATCTCATTCAGGCCTTTTTCCTGCGCCTGCATTTTTCGGTAAATGCTGTAAAGATGCTTCGCTCGGCCGGAGAGGTCGGCCTCGATGCCCACTTCAAACAGGCGCCGGGTCAAAACGCTGATCACCTCGCCGATTTGCGCGTCCCGCTCCTCCTTCGTGCTTTCCACGCTCTGGGACAGCCCGGCAAATTTCGCGGGCTCCAGATAGCGAAAGGAAAGATCTTCCAACTCGGATTTTATGCGGTAAATCCCGAGCCGGTTCGCGAGCGGGGCGTAAATCTCCATCGTCTCCTTGGCGATTTCCCGCTGCTTGTTTTCCCTCTGGTATTCCAGCGTGCGCATATTGTGCAGGCGGTCGG
>JAISQG010000276.1 GCA_031274335.1 Gracilibacteraceae bacterium | reverse complement strand
AAGATTTCGGCTATATCAAAGACGGCGTCCGCTATATCTGCAACAAAGGGATTCCGGCCGGCGACGTCAGCGGTACGGTCAATTACCTGCGCTTTACAATAAACGGCGGGACGCTGAGTTACGAGTTTTTGCCCCTCAATTAGGAATCCTTGAGGGTTCGCGGTAAAATACAGGCATGAAAAAAAAGGTTCTCGTGGCCATGAGCGGCGGCGTAGACAGTTCCGTCGCGGCGCTGCTGCTCGCGGCGGAGGGGTATGACTGCTCCGGGGTCACACTGAAATTATTTTACGGCCCGGAGACCGCCCAGGCGGAAAACGCCTGCTGCTCGCTTGCGGCGGTGGAGGACGCCCGGATGACGGCGCGCGCCGTCGGCATCCCCCATTATGTTTTTAATTTCACGGCGCAATTCGAACAAGGCGTTCTGGAGCCTTTTGTCCGTTCCTACGCCGCCGGCCTGACCCCGAATCCCTGCATCGACTGCAACCGGCGCGTTAAATTTCCCTGTCTGTGGCGGCGGGCGCGGGAACTCGGAGCGGAATTCATAGCCACCGGGCATTACGCCGGCACGGCTTACGATTCCGGCAGCGGGCGGCATCTCCTGCTCAAAGCGGCCGACGCCAGAAAAGATCAGAGCTATGTTTTGTACGCCCTGACGCAGGAGGAACTCGCGCACACGCTTTTCCCGCTCGGCGCCCTGACGAAAGACGAAACGCGCCGGATTGCCGCCGGGCATAATCTGCCGAACGCGCGCAAGCGAGACAGCCAGGATATTTGCTTTGTCCCGGACGGGGATTACGCCGCGTTTATTGAAGCCTACTCCGGTCTGACCTTCCCCCCCGGTGATTTTGTAGGGCCGGACGGCGCGCAGCTTGGAAAACACCGCGGCATCATCCGTTACACGGTCGGTCAGCGCAAAGGCTTGGGCGTCGCGTTCGGCGAGCCGCTTTATGTTTGCGCGAAAAGCGCCTCCGCCAACACTGTCCGGCTCGGCCGCGCCGCCGACCTGTACAGGCGGGCCATGGACGTCGGCGAAGTAAACTTCATCGCCGTGGAGCGCTTGGAACGCCCGCGCCGTGCCGAGGTGAAAATTCGCTACAGTCAGGAAGCCTATCCTGCCACAATCGAGCAGACGGGCGCCGGTGCCGTGCATGTTGAGTTTGACGCGCCGCGCCGCGCGATCACAGCCGGGCAGGCCGCCGTGTTCTATGAAGGCGACGTCGTATTGGGCGGCGGTGTTATCAGCGCTTAACAGTTCCTTAGTCAGCGTTTCGAGCCATTTTCTTCAATGCTTCCGCCACGTATTCATATGTGCGTTCCAATGAGCGCACGTCCAGCCACTCGTCCGGCGTATGGTAAAAACCCATGTCCGGCCCGATGGCGACGATGTCCATTTCCGGGATAAGCGCGGATATGACTGAACATTCCAATCCGGCGTGTACCGCCTGAATCAGCGGTTCCCGCCCGCGCAAATCACGATAGGTTTCACTCAGCAAAGAGCGCAATCCGCTGCTCGACTTGGGCTCCCAGGCGGGATACGGGCTTTCGCGCCGGATATTTTCCGCGCCGATGCATGACGCCAGCTGCGCGGTGTCCGCAGCCAGGATTTCCAAAGCCGAATCTGCGCCGGCGCGCAGGGAAACCGTTATTTCCACCGCGTTCAGCTTTGTTCGGATGACACCCATGTTCAGTGAGAGAGTGACGAGGTCAGGGAAAACGTGACTCATGCGCAAGCGGCCGTCCGGCAGCAGATTCAGCAGATTGAGCAATCTATCCGTCACTCCGTCCGGCAGCACGGACCCGGTTCCTTCCCCGAAGGCGAAAGAGGCGATATCCGACATGCTGCCTTCCGCGACTCCGATGCGCATATCCGGTTCCCCCGCCGCAAACATGGCGCCGGCATCCCGCGCCGCCGCCGCCAGCACCGCGCGCGTCTCCTCGGCTCTGGCGGCCGGCAGGCAAATCATAGCGGTACATTCGCGCGGAATGACATTGGATGCCGTGCCTCCGCTGATGGCCGCGATGGTGAATTCGATTTTTTCCCGCTTCAATCTGACCAGGAGCATGGACAGGAGCTTGATCGCGTTAACGCGATCTTTCCCGATATCCGCGCCGGAGTGCCCGCCCTGAAGCCCCTGTACGCCGACATGCAAAAATTTGCTGTTGCGCGGCATCGCCTGACGGAAAGCGGAAACCTCCATCCTGAGGCTAAGCCCGCCGGCGGCTCCGATCAGCAGTGTTCCTTCCGGGCCGGCGTCGAGATTGATCATCCGCCTCCCGGTGATTAACGCCGGATCAAGAGCCGCGGCGCCTTTGAGCCCGATTTCCTCCTGCGCCGTAAAAAGACATTCCAGCGGCGGGTGAACAGCTTCGCTTTCCGTGAGCAGCGCCAGAATAATCGCCGCCGCCACGCCGTTATCCGCGCCAAGCGTCGTGCCCCGCGCCCGCAGGCGGTCTCCTTCCATGTACAATTGCAGGGGATCGTGAAGAAAATCGTGTTCAACTCCGGGCCTGGCGGCGCAAACCATGTCGGTATGACCCTGCAGCACGACCGGCGGGAGGTTTTCCGCGCCCGCGGTTCCCGGCTTTTTGATATACACGTTTTGCATCTCATCGCGATGATACCACAGGCCCCGCTCCGCGGCAAAGCGCACGAGATAATCGGCCACGCCCCGCTCATGGCCTGAACTGCGCGGTATCATGCTTATTTCCTCAAAATAGCGCAGAGCCGCTTCTTTTTTTCTCATAGTGCCGCCTCCCGAAATAAAATAACCCCGAAAGCCATTAACCGCCTTCGGGGTTTTGTTCACGGATGGCCGGATTTGTCAACTGTGACCGGCGCAAACGCTTCGCTTATTGCGCTAAACAACACGACGCACACAGCGCGTCGTGATTGTGGTCTTGTATGGTTGCGGGGGCCGGATTTGAACCGACGACCTCCGGGTTATGAGCCCGACGAGCTACCA
>JAISQG010000271.1 GCA_031274335.1 Gracilibacteraceae bacterium | reverse complement strand
CGCCGTGCTGGTACGGGCTCATCGTTCCCGGATCAACATTGATATAGGGGTCGAACTTCTGGATAGCCACGCTCAAACCCCGATTTTTCAGCAAACAGCCGAGCGAGGCCGCTGTTATGCCTTTGCCGAGCGAACTTACCACGCCGCCCGTCACAAAAATAAATTTCGCCATCCCTACCTCCCACGCCTCGTTACAATATTCACATTCTTTCCGGCGCCGTGACGCCCAAAATCCCCAGTACATTGGCTGCGGCCTGCCGCACGCCCCGCACGAGCGCCAGGCGCGCCGCGCGTAAATCATCGGTTTCCGCCTGCAGAACGCGGCAATGGTTGTAAAAGCTGTGGTACAGCCCCGCGAGCTCCATAACGAATCCCGTCAGCCGGTGCGGTTCCGCCAGGCGGGCAGCCAGGGCGATTTCCTCCGGCAAAACGGCCAGCTGCCGCAAAAGCGCTCTTTCCCGCGGGTCAGACAGCAGGGCGAGCACGGGCGGCGGCGGCGTCTGTTCCACGTCAAGCCCCATTTCCTGCGCGTGGCGGATGATGCCGCACAGCCGGGCGTGAGCGTATTGCACATAGTAAACGGGGTTTTCCGCCGACTCGCTCCTGGCGAGGTCGAGATCGAAATCCACCGTGGAATCGGGGGCCCGCATGAGGAAAAAGAAACGGGCGGCGTCCCGGCCCACTTCCGCGACCAGATCCTCCAGCGTGATGTAGCGGCCGGAGCGTTTGGACATTTTCACCGTTTCGCCGCCTTCGATGAGGCGGACAAACTGCATGAGAATGACCCGGAGAGCCGTGGGCTCCAGGCCGAGCGCTCCCAGTGCCGCCTGCATTCTGGCCACATGGCCGTGGTGGTCGGCGCCCCAGATATTGATAACGCGGTCAAAACCGCGGGCGAATTTGTCGCGGTGATAAGCGATGTCGGCGGCAAAATACGTGGGCGTCCCGTCCGAGCGCACCATCACTTCATCTTTTTCTCCGTCCGCGCCTTTCAGCCAGACCGCCCCATCGCGCTCGCAAATATGGCCGCCCTCCGCCAGGACGCGCAGCGTATCGCGTACATAACCGGATTCGTGCAGGCTTTTTTCGCTGAACCACACGTCGTAGCGCACGCCGAAATCCTCCAGCGCGCGCCGCATGCCGGCCACTTTTTCCTCCAGCGCGTAAGCGGCCAGAGCCTCCCGCCGCGCCTCCGCGTCCCAGGCCAGGTATAAATCGCCGTCCCGGGCCGCGATGCTCCGCGCCGTTTCCGCAATATCTTCGCCGTGGTAGCCGTTTTCCGGGATTTCTCCCTCGCGGCCCAGCAATTGGAAATATCTGGCTTCAAGCGAGAGAGCCAGATTGTGAATCTGGTTGCCTGTATCATTGATGTAAAACTCGCGTTCCACCTCGCAGCCGGTGAAAGCGAGCAGGGCGGCGAGACTGTCGCCCAAAGCGGCGCCGCGGGCGTTGCCCATGTGCAAAAGCCCGGTCGGGTTCGCGCTGACAAACTCAACCTGGACTTTTTGTCCGCGGCCGGACTCCGAGGCGCCGTAACGCGGACCGGCCGACAGCACCTCCGGCAGAACGCCGGTGAGCCAGGCTGGATCAAGGCGGATATTTATAAATCCGGGCCCGGCCACGGCTGTTTCGGCAATCCAGGCGTCTTCACAGCGGAGACGGCGCAAAATGATGCCCGCGATTTCGCGCGGCGGTTTGCGCGCCTCCTTCGCCAGCAGCATGGCCGCGTTGACCGCCAGGTCGCCGTGCGCGCGTTCCCGCGGTTCCTCCAATGCGAAAAGCGGCGGTGCCGCAAAATCCAGCTCGCCCGCCGCCCGGGCTGCCAGCAGCGCCTCCGTGAAACGCGCGCTTATGTTGTTGCGCAATTCTGTATACAAACTCATGAATTCTCCACGGAAAAAGACCTTCCATGACCCGGCAGGGAAGATCTTAATTTCGTTCAGGAATTGTCCGGAAATAAACTTCTCCGACAATTCCTCTCTGTTATTTTTCTTTGCGGCAGGCCTTCCGGAAACGGAAATGTGCCGCGCACAGCAGACCGACCCCGAAAGCTGTCCCGCACACCGCCGCCGGGTGTGCGCGCAACCAATCCGCCGTTTTGTTCAGACATTCCCTGCTTTTGCCGGCGATGCTCGCGCCGTCCTGCGGGTTCCCGGCGAGCTCCAGCGCCTTTTCGCCGAGGGCTTTTGCCGCGTATCCCCCGATTTCCAGCGCGATGCCGCCGACAGCAGCCGCGCCCTCCAGCAATAGTGTTAATTTCACGACATCATCCTCTTTCCCGAGTTTGATTCCATCAATATCATACCTGACTCCGCTCCGCTTGTCCAGTCTTTGCGGTGTGAATATCCGAAAAAAAAATCCGCCGGCGCGGAACATCTTGCGGAAAAATCCCTTCTGTGTTACAATAACAAACAGAAAAACGCGCGGGCGTAGCTCAGTGGTAGAGCACTGGCTTCCCAAGCCAGGTGTCGCGGGTTCGAGCCCCGTCGCCCGCTCCATTAAATTTGTCCAGTCTAGATATTGGGCTGAAAAAGCCGGTATCCATGCGGGTTTGCGGGATTTCAGAGCGCGGTTTCTGAAATCCCGTTTTCGTAGATGGAAATCGCACGAAAAACTTATGGGGTGTGACCCGTGCCTCTCCGCACCCGGCCGTTTGGCGATGTAATCCACATAGTTTTGCCGTTTGCTGAAAGCCGCGAAGTTCTGTTCGATGGCGGCGGTGATGAATGCCGAAGCTTAAGCACGTCGGATTGTCAATATAGTCCTCGTACTCGAAGCTGTCGGCGGCGCTTGGAACGTCACGCAGGATATCCGCGATCAGATTTTGCTGGCTGTCGGCTCCGTTTCATTTCATATATATTTCCTGTAGCATCAGAACATCTTCTGGCCCTGCTCCATATCCGATTCTTCAACAGGTTCTTCTATTGCCTCCTGCTCGCACAGTTCGTAGTTCTTCAAAATTTTCTCGCAACAGGAACGCAGCACCGGAATGTCATCTGTTACCGTACTCCATAGCTGCTTGTTACTGAACGATCCGTAGTGGTGCGCAGCAATATTACGCATCCCGCGAATCTGTTTCCACGGGATATCGCCGTTCTTTTCTTTGAAATCATCGGACAGATGAATGGACATCTCTCCGATTTGGAAAATACACATCGCAAGCGAATTTCTGTACGGCGAACTTGATTGCAGCATTC
>JAISQG010000221.1 GCA_031274335.1 Gracilibacteraceae bacterium | reverse complement strand
CTTTCCATATGGAGATATTAGGCTTTAATCCCACGCTGTTCTGGTTTGTGCTGGGCCTCGTCTTTCTGGCGCTGGAAGCGGCCACGCCGGGCTTTTTCCTGATTTTTTTCGGGATAGGGGCCTGGGCGGTCAGCCTGCTTTTGCTGGCCCTGAATATTCCGCCGGGTCTCCAGCTGGCCATTTTTATGGCCGTCTCGGTCTTCTCGCTGATGGCCCTGAGGCGCAAGCTGAAGAGCCTCTTCCAGGGCCGCCTGGCCAAAAACGACAATATGGACGACCCTGTCTTTTCAGGGCGGTTCATCGGACGCGAAGTTCTGGTGCTGGAAGAGGTCGGGCGCGACGCGGGGCTGGCGGAGCTTAACGGCGTCAACTGGCAGGCCAGAACGGAAGGCCCGGTTCTGGCGGCCGGCGCGCGCGGCCTGGTGCGGCGCATCGACGGCCTGACGCTGATCATCACCCCAAAGGAGAAAATATGAATTTTATAGACAACTCGCTCTTCGTCGGCCTGACGATGGCGGCCGCCTTCCTGATTTTTCTGTTCGTCAAATACGTGCGCATAGTGCCGCAGAACGAGGCCTTTGTGATCGAACGGCTCGGCAAATACCACGCCACGCTCGTCTCCGGCTTTCACCTCCTTTTGCCCTTTCTGGACCGGGTGGCCTATAAGCACACGCTCAAAGAGCAGGTCATCGACGTCCCCCCGCAAATCTGCATAACCCGCGACAACATCTCCGTGGAAGTCGACGGCGTTCTCTACCTTACGGTGATGGATCCCCAAAGAGCCAGCTACGGGGTCGACCGCTATCATTTCGCCGCCATTCAGATGGCCCAGACCACCATGCGCAGCGTCATCGGCAAGCTTGAGCTGGACCGCACTTTTGAGGAACGCGAGACCATCAACACCGCCATAATCAACGCCGTCGACAAAGCTTCCGACCCCTGGGGCATCAAGATCAACCGCTATGAGATCAGAAACATCACCCCGCCCCAGAGCATCAAGGACGCCATGGAGCAATACATGAAAGCCGAGCGGGAAAAGCGGGCTGAAATAGCCCGTTCTGAAGGCGAACGGCAGGCCAAGATCAACACGGCCGACGGCGAGAAACAGGCTAAAATCAACCTGTCGGAAGGCGAGAAGCAGAAACGCATCAACGAAGCCGAAGGCGAAGCCGCGCAGATCCGCCTCGTGGCCGAGGCCACGGCCCTGGGCCTGAAAGTGGTGGCCGAGGCCATAGGCGTCCCCGGCGGCGGCGAGGCCGTCTCCCTGCGCATAGCTGAGGCCTATTTAAACGAGTTCGGCAAACTGGCCAAAGCCGGCAACAGCATGATCATCCCCGCCAATGTCGTCGACATCGCCTCGGTAGTGGCCGTGGGCAAGCAGGTGCTGGCGAGCGGGAAAGGCGACGGCAAAGCCTGATCAAGATCATGACCCGCCTCCGCAAAAAAGTCCCGGCGCCCGCCCGGGACTTTTTACAGTGCGGCGGCCAGAGGCGGCAAAAAGTTATCCGGCGGCGCCGCAACACCTGGCTGCCCTGGAAAAAATCCTGTTTCTCCCCGTATTTTTTGCGTTATACAGACAGGCGTCCGCTTCAGAGATAAATTCCTTTATCAGATCGGTTTCGCGGGGGACGGCCGAGACGACCCCGATACTGATGGTAGCGGTGGTGATGACGCTTTCATCCGCGGTCGGCGTCCGCATGTTTTCCACGCCTGAACGTATTTTTTCCGCGACGGCCAGCGCATTTTCCAGATTGGCGTAAGGCAGCAGCACGCCGAATTCCTCGCCCCCAAGGCGGGCGGCCAGATCCGCCGGGCGCCTTGCGGCGGCCGTAAAGACCTGAGCGGCCATTTTGAGTAAAACATCCCCCTGCGGATGACCGTATGTATCATTATACGTCTTGAATTTATCTATATCCATCATCAAAAACGAAATGGGGGCCTGGTCGCGGATAGCCCGTTTCCATTCCATAGCCATTCTGTCGTCAAAGCAACGCCGGTTGGCTATGCCGGTGAGAGGGTCCATCAAACTGAGCTTTTCAATGGTTTGCATTTGACTGATGATTTTTATTTGCGTTTTCACCCTTGCCCTGACAATATCGCTCTGAAACGGTTTTGTTATATAATCCACAGCTCCGAGAGAAAATCCTTTTATCTCGCCGTCTACGTTATCAAGGCCGGTTATGATGATTACCGGTATATTTTGCGTGTTTGGCGATTCTTTCAGCCTGACCAGCACCTCAAAGCCGTCAATATCCGGCATCATGATGTCCAGCAGTATAAGATCGGGAGCGTACTTTTCCGCCTGGGACAGAGCGTCCAGCCCGTTTTTCGCGGCGAGGACGGCATAATCCTGGGAAAGAATACGGTACAGAGTCATCAAATTCATTTTCGCGTCATCAACGATGAGAATCGTGTAGCGTTGGAGTTTCTCCATATCTATGGCCTTATCCTTTAATTCATTACTTTTTCTTTGACGGCAAGCAATGTTTCCAGCGCGTCGCCGAATTCAAAATTTTCGATTTGCTCAACAAGGGTAAGGCAGGGTTCGCCAAGAGGAGCCAGCGCTTCATTAATATCTCCCAACAACTCCAGCGCGCCGGCGTTTTTGGAAGACAAAAGCGGCGCAAGTTCATCCAGCAGGCGGGCGACTTTGGCCATGTCGACAGGGCCGGCCGGCTGTTTTACAATCCGCTGTTTCCCGACAACGTGTTCAAGCTCGGCCTTGACCAAGCCTAAGGCCTTCTCAAGAGCCTGCAACTGCCCTCTGTCCACTTCGGTTCCCGCTGAAAGGGCCTCTTCGACCGCTTGCGCCGCCGCTTGCAGACCGGATGCGCCTATCAGCCCGGACATGCTCTTGAGGGTATGCGCCAGCCGCTGGGCCAGCAATTTATCTCCCGCCTCCAGGGCCGCGCAAATTTTTTGATGGTCATCCATATGATCGAACTTGAAGCTGGCCGCAAGTTCCCCGTAAAGATCTTCATCGCCGGAGACGTTGCGCAATCCAATTCTCCTGTCAATAACTCCCGCGCTTTTGCCCTCGGCTTTTTCTTCTGAAACGTTCTCCCGAACGGTAATCCAGGACTTCTTGTCGGCGGGCAGCCACTTGGCGAGTATCCCGTTCATGGCCGCGGCTTCGATGGGCTTTGCGAGAAAATCGCTCATGCCCGCTTCAAAGAAAATATTTCTTGATCCGATGATCGCGTTTGCGCTCAGGCCGACAATAGGCATATTCACGCACCATGCGTCCTCCAGGGCGCGGATGCGTTTCGTCGCCTCAATGCCGTCCATTTCAGGCATCATCTGATCCATAAAGACCAGATCATAGCGTTTGGTTTGCGCCATTTTCAGAGCTTCGAGGCCATTGACGGCGACGTCCGCCCTGATGCCGTGTTTTTTCAAATAGGCGAGCGCCACTTTGACGTTTGGCGGGTTGTCCTCCACCAGCAGCACGTTCACGTCGCCGTCGGCGACGACAAATCTGGGCAGCTCTTTATTCTCCACTTTGTCAGGCCTGCCCTCCACGAGCGGCAGAAAAACGGAGAACTCCGAACCTTTCCCGTATTCGCTTTGAAATTCTATCCAGCCGTCCATCATCTCGATCAGCTTTTTCGAGATGGAAAGGCCGAGCCCCGTACCCATGACGCCATGATTCTCCCGGTCGTCAAATTGTTCAAATTCCTCAAATAATGCGCCAAAATCGTCTTCCTTGATTCCTATCCCCGTATCTTCCACAACAAAAACTATATAATTATTGTCGTTTCGTATCACACGCCTCACATAAAAACCCACACGGCCCTGTTTTGTATATTTTGCAGAATTGCTCAAAAGATTCATGACCACCTGGAGTATGCGCACATCATCGCCATGAATCACATGCGGAACGTCGTCATCAAAGCGGTAGTTGAATTCAAGACCTTTCATGTTTATCGCGGAACGGTTTAATGAGCAGATATTGACAAACATTTCATATAGATTGAAATGAATGGGATGGATCTCCATTTTTCCCGCGTCGATTTTTGAAACATCCAGAATGTCGTTGATGATTTGCAGGAGAGCCTTTGACATCCTTTTTATGTCATTGAAAAAATCTTGCTGCGCGGCGTCAAGGTTGTCGGTGCGTATCAGATCGCACATGCCTATGATGACATTCATCGGCGTGCGTATTTCATGGCTCATGGCCGCGAAGAACTGACTCTTGCTTTTAGTGGCGGCTTGCGCCGCCAGATGGCGCACCTCCAGTTCACGGTTGCGTTCGTCGGCTTCCCGGATTTTTTTCTCATTGGCCTTGGCTTCGCGCAAATCACGAACATAGGTGGCGAGGCAATAAGTGCCCTTCCACGTGATGCCCACCGAAATTCTCTCGGTCGGCACTTCCTCGCCCGTCAACGTGTGGTACGTCCACTCGCATCTATGATAGCCTGTTTCGCGAACATCGCGAAATAATTGCATTAATTTTTCCTGGCTGGGAGAGCCGTCAGGCTGGAATTCCGGATACAACTTATGAGTCAGTTCCATAAACTCCTTCTTGCTGCGCGCTCCAAACATACGCACCGCTTCCTTGTTGCAGTCGATGTAGCGGTGTTGTTCATCCCGAAGCGTGCAGGCTATCGGCATCGCGTCCAGCAGGATGCTCATCCGTTCCTCCGCCTTAATCTTCTCCCTTTCGGCATCCTTGATTAGATTCTTATTGCTGGAATAGGCCACAATCCGGTATCCGTTATTCCAGGGAATGCGCACGAGCGTGGTCTCCAGCAGAAGTTCCTCGCCGGTATTCGATACGCAGGTCCATTCATACTGCGCGTAACCGTTCTTGATAGCCACGTACACAGCTTCATCCATCATTTCGACGGAGTTTCTGCCGTCGGGTTGCCGCTCCGGGACAAAACTCAAAAAACCGGCGCGGGTTAAAACCTCGGGCTTTTCCGGCAGGCCGAACAGATTAAGCGATTCCTGATTGCAGTCCAGTATGTTGCCTTCCAGATCCCAGAGAGAGCAAGCAAGCGGCTGCGAGTCCAGCAGCATGGAGATGCGCGCGTCGGCTTCCTGAACCTGCAGTTCCTTCTCGCGAATTTCCCGCAAATCCTGAACATAGGCCACAACGCGGCTGCCGTCCTGCCATTGTACGCGCAGCAGGTGTATTTCACACGGCAGTCGGTCGCCTTTTCTCGTCAGATGTTCCCATTCAAAGACTTGGTCTCCGCTTTTATAGGTCGCCTCTATGAGTTTTTTCGCTTTTTCCGTGCTCGGCTGGCCGTCCGGCTGGCGTTCCGGCGACAAACTGAAAAAATTGTCGAGGAAATCCTTTTTGCTCTCGCACTCGTAGAGGATTATGGTTTTCTGATTGCAGTCAACGGGGTTGGCCTCCGAGTCGAAAAAGATGCAGGAAGTGGGCACGGAATCCAGCATGACGCGCAGACGCCTTTCAGCTTCGACGTTCCGCAGGTCGCTCGTGTCGTAGTACAGAGCCTGCGCGCCCTCAAAGTCGCCGTTTTCGTCAAACAGGGGGATGGTTTGAATCGTGTACAAACCGCCCCCCGCAACGCCGGGGAAGTTTATGCGCACATCCGTATATATGTTGCCGCCGGATTTGATGGCCTGGAATCTGCGGTTAGCCTGCTCAATAAAGGCTTCCGTTTCGAATTGCTCAAATATTTCACGAAATTTCTTTCCGACGACGACGTCGTGATTTTCGGCGCCCACAAGCCGCAGGAAGGCATCGCTGCAACAGCGGATGACGCCGCCCTTGTCGATAAGGAGCACGTTGTTAGGGGAATTTTGCAACAGCAATTTCAGCAATTTTCCCTGAGCAAACAGTTGCGCGTCATCGGCCGATTCGATCTTGCCGCCATTGTTGCAGACGTCTGTGTTTTTCATTTTTGCTCGCCTACCGTCATTTCCGCCAATATGCCTCCGAATGGCCACATCTCGGTCTGAACCACACGGAGGGATCGAAAGAGTTTGATTCTTGTACGAGAAAAAAAGGGCGCAAATATCTTGACTCAAGCCGACGAGACGACTTAAATAGCTTAAAATAAAAGATTTTAAAAAATTTATTTTTAGAATGCAGAGAGAGAGAGAGAGAGAGAGAGAGAGAGAGCAAAAAACAGGCCAACCACCCCGGCTTCGAACCGCGCAACCGGCGTTTCAGCAAAAAAGCCGCTATATTTCACCAACGCTTTCATGCCGCCCTGCCGCCTGAATCAAAACAACCTCAAAACAGCTCAAAGAAATTGAAACAACCCGAAGATTTGCCTCAACTTTAACACGCCCGGGAGGAAACGGCAACAGCTTTTTGCCGGCGTGGTTCCGACATAGGTCAATCACGCTTGAATCAAGGCGGCAAGCGTGAATTTATGACTCAGTGCATGCAATAGCGTCCTGAATTATGAATTCCTTTCATAATTCAGGACGCTAGGTTAAGAGGAGCCTTCGCTTGGGCATAAAAACTTAGGAGCGGAAGTGTCGCCGCGCCCGTTCCGGGCTGAAGTCCAGCCAAGTGTATATAGTCTGCCGGGAGACGCCCAGCGTCCAGGCCAAGTCCTGGACGGACACGCCCCGGTCGAAGGCGGCGCGCATCTTCTCCCAGTCGGTGAAAGTCAGCTGGCGCCGCTCCGCCAGCCCCCGCCGCGCCCGAGGCTGAGGGGGCTCAATCTTCGCCGACGGAGAAGCGGGGCGCGGCGGAGGCGGAGCCGGGCAGCCCGAGGGCGTGGCGGTCTCGTCGCCCTTCTCCTGGAGGGCGAGGATGATTTTATCCACGGCCTGAAGCATTCGTTCCCAATCCTCGCGGGTCAGCACCCGTCCAAACGGGCGGACAAGGCGGGGTCGCAGGGCTTCGAGCTCCTCCGCCGGAGAGCCGGGGCCGGGGCCGGGAGCTGAGCTACTCAGCCGGCTCCCGGGAGAGAGGATATCCGGGTCATCCCGGCCGGGATCGGCTACCGCTTCGTCCTCGTCTAACGGCTCAGGCAGGTCGGGATGCAAAACCTGCCGCCGCGCCTCCGGATCCAGCCGTAGCCACTCGGTCAACTCGGCCAGCACCGCGGCCATTGTCAGCTCATCTTCGTTTTTG
This sequence comes from Gracilibacteraceae bacterium, assembly GCA_031274335.1. Lineage (GTDB taxonomy): Bacteria > Bacillota > Desulfitobacteriia > Desulfitobacteriales > Syntrophobotulaceae > JAIRRL01. The sequence continues at coordinate 1,414 of JAISQG010000221.1, read as the reverse complement.
GGTTCGGGCACGATGAACACCCGCATATCGTCGGGCACGAGAGATTCGGGGGACGCGTCGGCCGGGACGGCCAGCGGCACATTGCAAAGAATGTACTGGGTCAGGGGATGCATGGCGGAACCTCTAAAGGACGCGGTGTAAGACGCCGTTGAATATCTGTATTGTCAAATAGTCTTTTTATGCGGAGCGGATCCGCTTCTGTGACGATGCTGCCGTATACGGCCGAGTATTCACTTCCGCGATTGATTCCATCTTTCCTATTATCTCACGGATTCCAAGCCGTTTCAACGTCGGTTTTTGCTTGGCGACCATGCGTGCGCGGCTGAGCAATATCAGCGCGATGAATTGCGGGCACAGGCGAGCCTCCAGGGCCTGCGACGAAGCGGCCTGTTTTGAAGTATTTTCCGTACAAATTGAAAATGATGAATGAGCCGAGAGCGATGCGGAAAATCCATGAAATCCGTGAGCGGATACATGAGGAAACAAAAAATATGACGCAAGAAGAGCGCGCCTAACTTACTCGCCGTGAGGCGCAAGAAATGATCGACAAGTACGGTTTGAAAGTGAAACGCCGTGTTCCTCAAGAAGCATCAGAAGCTGTTTCGCTTATCTGAAAAAGAAGATTTTTTTGTGTTTCCTATACGGGGCATTCATATCAAAGCTCCGTGCAAGTTAGTTGCGGCTCTTGCTTTCCCATTCCTGACCAGCGTTTCAAATGGTTTCTGCCCGCCGCCTTGTTTTCCGCGGCTGCCTATGAGCGGAAAGATGGCCGAAAGGCCGTGACTTTGTAAATGCCCGCTCAAATGCCGCTTTTTTATAAAATCGCCGATTGTGAGCTTCTTATCAACTGCTGACCACGGCAAGCCCCTCCGGCGGCTCAATCTCAATATGCGGCGCTTCGCCCTTTTCGGGCATCTTAACTTGCAGACTGCGGTGAACCTCCGCGGAAGAATACTGCCCGCTCCTGCAATTGTGTTTCCACCAGACAGTTTTCACGATCTCCATGCTGCCGTCAGGACGCGCCGCGGAAACATCATTTACAAACATGGTTTTAAGCGCTTCATGCAGCTTGTCCGCATCCGCGTCGCTAAACCCGGTCTTTTCGGCCAGTTGACAATTGATGCTGCCGTAGGCGACGTATACGCCGAACTCCACGCGATGCTTCATGCCCATAGTGTCTGAACCTTTTTTATCCGGGTCTGACCCGGTTTCAAGATTCACGCTTTTGGTTATCTGGAGACTGCTTATGTCCACGGGTTCGATACTGACCGCGCTCTGTATGGTCACCGGGCCGCGAATGCCTATAGACACCGCGCCGTCGTCATCTTTTCCGCCGAACGCAAACACCTGCCCGAAGGCGCGGACGTCAAACCAGGTTTCACAAGCTATCTCCGCTTGTTTTTGCCGGTCTTCC
>JAISQG010000194.1 GCA_031274335.1 Gracilibacteraceae bacterium | reverse complement strand
TAACCGTCGATACTGAAGAAAGGGACTAACTCATGCTGTCAGAGGAAGAAAGGCGCCTGCTCCACGCCCTGGCGGACGACTGCCGCCAGACACCGGAGACCCTCTCCGTCCAGACCGGGCTGAACGCACAGTTTATCGCGGACAAGCTTGCGCAATGGGAAAATGAACAGGTGATCGTCAAATACAAGCCGATGATCAATTGGGAAAAGCTTGAAGCGAACCGTGTGACGGCTTTTATCGACGTCAAGGTGCGCACTCAGCGCGATCAGGGCTACGACCACATAGCCGCCCGCTTCCAAAAATTTCCTGAAATCCGCTCGGTCTGCCTCATGTCCGGCGAATACGATCTGTGCCTCATCGTGGAAGGCACGAACATGTACGAAGTGGCCCGTTTTGTCTCAGACAAGCTTTCGCCACTCGAATCGGTGGAAAATATTTCCACGCGATTTGTCCTGCGCCGCTACAAGGACGACGGGATTGAATTCCAGGGCAAGGAGGAGAGACTTGAGCGTCTCGTCATCACGCCATGAATAAATACATCTCACCGGTCGCCCTTTCCCTTCCCCCGTCCGGCATTCGTCGGTTTTTCGACCTGGCTTCCACGATGGACAACGTGATTTCGCTCGGCGTCGGCGAACCGGATTTTGCCACGCCGTGGGTTATGCGGGAAAGCGCCATCTACTCCATCGAACAAGGACAGACCATGTACACGAGCAACGCCGGCATTATTGAGCTCCGGCGGGCTTTGGCCCGGAGCATGGAGAAAGACACGAGCCTGAGCTATGACCCGGAGACGGAAATCCTTGTCACCGTCGGGGCCAGTGAGGCGATTGACCTGGCGTTGCGCGCGTTGATCACGCCGGGGGACGGAGTGATCATCCCCGACCCTTCTTTTGTCGCTTACGCGGGAGCGGCCGTGCTGGCCGGAGCCGACGTGCGTTATGTCCCGCTCCGGGCGGAACACGATTTCCGCTTGCAGGCGGACGATCTCCGGCTGGCCTGGACACCCAACTGCAAGGTGCTGATGATCTCCTATCCGAACAACCCGACCGGCGCCGCCATGACGAGGGACGATCTCCTGCCCATCGCCCGTTTTGTCTCCGAGAACGATCTGCTGGTCATATCCGATGAGGTTTACGCTGATCTGAGCTACGGCGAGCCGCACACGGCCTTTGCCACTCTGCCCTACATGAAAAGCCGCACGCTCCATATCAACGGTTTTTCCAAATCCTATGCCATGACGGGCTGGCGCATAGGCTACGTCGCCGCTCACCCCGATTTCATCCGCGTCATGACCCGCATACATCAATACACGATCATGTGTGCGCCCATCATGGCGCAAATGGCCGCGCTGGAGGGGCTGCAGCGCGGCGATGCCGCGAAAAAAGAGATGCTCCTGGAATATGACCGCCGCCGCCGCATCATGGCGCACGGCTTTCGCGCCATAGGCCTACCCTGCTTTGAGCCGCTGGGGGCTTTTTACACCTTCCCGGAAATATCCTCCACCGGCATGAATTCAGAAACCTTTGCCGAAACCCTGCTCCGCGAGGAGCGGGTGGCCGTGGTGCCGGGGACGGCTTTCGGACCGGGTGGCGAGGGGCATGTGCGCTGCTCCTACGCTTATTCCACGGAAAAAATCCAGGAAGCTCTCAGACGGATCGAGCGGTTTGTGCAGCGCGCGTCTCAATAGTGAATGCTCTTGAAAACAATTCTTCTTCCCGCGCGGGAAAAAGCGATCGTTTCGCTGTCCACCGGCTCGAAGGCGTATTCGGTTGACTGGCCGTCGCAACGCATGACTATCGTGTAGCTGTCCGCCGCTTTGCCTGATCTGCGGTAAAGGTCATATGTTCCCGTTTTCCAGTCCTTGCGCTTAAAGCCTTTGCCGTCAGTCACATGAAGGATGCCGTTGTCAAAGCTGTAATACACGTCGACCGTTTCCCCGCGCCAGTCACCGGACAATTTGCCCGTTTCGGCGCTGCGCGCCTGACCGTACAAAAGGGCGGCCTTTTTCACCGCGGCCAGCAGAAACTCGCGGCTCGGTTTCAGACAGATTCCCGCCGTGGCCGCCGCCGCCGCGCCGGCCACAATAGCGTAGCCGAACAGTTTGCCTGATTTTTTCTTTCCCATAGCCATACCTCCGTCGAATTATTCAACTTTATTATACCCGAAAACCGGAGCAAAGGGAAGATTTTTTCACGCGAACAAAAATTTATACGTCTTAGAACTTGTTTCAAAAATAGGTGTAAAGTATAGGAGGGCAATGAAAATGCTTATCAATTCAAAAACAGCCGAAGAATCGGCAATCCTTAATCTCGCGCATAGTGTATGTGCGGCAGTGCGAACCGCACCGAAAGCCTGCGGGATAGACCACCTCGAAACCGCTATTCTCACGGGCGAGGACAAAGCTAAAGTTACAGCCGAAATGCGGAGGCTCGGAGAGGGCTTCGGGGATTCCGGCAAATTCTTCTGCCGTGACGCTGACAATGTAGACGCAAGCGGCGCGATAGTCCTCGTCGGAGCAAAATACGAAGTGCGCGGTCTTGGAGAAAAGTGCAAGCTCTGCGGCTTTGAAAACTGTTCAGCTTGCGAAAAAGCAGGCGCAACCTGCGTATTTACTGGAATGGACTTGGGTATCGCGCTCGGCTCTGCCGTATCGCTCGCAGCTGACAATCGCGTGGATAACCGCCTGATGTTTACAATCGGACAAGCCGCCGCAAGTCTTGGACTGCTTGGCAAATACAAAATGATTATCGGTATTCCGCTGTCGGCGGCAGGCAAATCGGTGTTCTACGACCGCGCAAATCCGTGAGTAAAAACGCAAAATCAAGAGGAGTCCGGGCAGGATAGTGGATTTTCTTTTTATCCGAGCTGCTTGGGCACGCGAGTGGCGCATTTATCGCATTCTTGATTGACTTGGGTTGTTTTGTCTAGTCAATCCCAAGTCAATCCGAAGTCAATCCAAGTTAACAGATTTGCAGAACGGGGGAAGCATGAGAATATTTTTAATAGCAATTATAACATTATTTTGCTGTATTAGCTGTACAGACATTACAATTGATAGTGGGGCGGAAAGAGGAAAGGTGATAATTGAGGATGCTGAAAAAACTGTAGATATGCTGAATGATAGACTAGAAGATTTAACGGATTGAACGGACAGAAAGTCCCGCCCCCGGTGTTAGCGCCAGGGGCGGATCCCCACGGCTAACGGCACCTTTGGTAAGGACGTGATTTTAATGGCTAAAAATTACAATTATTTCCAGGAAACGTTTTGCTTTAACGGCAAGCAATATACGGCTTTTGGACAGCGCACTGATGACGATGGCGCCCCGGACAACCTCAGGATGGCCTGCTCGTCCGTGACGGTCGGGTACTCGCGGAGCGCCCAGACGCAGCGGAAGGTGTTGCCGCAGAGGAAGTGGTCGGTATTGAATTTGAGGACGCCGGGGGCGATCATGTCGAGGAAGTCTTTGATTCCCGCGCCGTAGTCCGCCGCCGCCTTTGTTCTTTTTCTGTTTTGTGCCAATGGTTATTACCTCTTTCCCGGCGAGGGGAGAGCCTGAACAGAGAATAAACACAGCCGTCTGGCATCTCCCGCAGCCGTGCATATAATTTTCCGCATCAAAAAACCCGCTGTGCTATTTTCACAGCGGGCCGTGTTTCGCTATTCTGTTATATCATCTGTAGCCC
>JAISQG010000150.1 GCA_031274335.1 Gracilibacteraceae bacterium | reverse complement strand
AACAGCAATACCGCGAAGCTGACCCGCGCTTTTTTGCAGGGAGCGGGCTGGGCGGACGCGGAAATAATCAGCGTGGCCAAATCGGAGATTAAGCCGTGCCGGGGCTGCTTCGCCTGCTGGAACAAAACGCCCGGAAAATGCGTCATCCGCGACGAAATGGCTGAAATTCTCGAAAAACTCGTTTCGGCCGATGTAATAATCTGGTCGTTTCCGCTGTATTATTTCAGCGTTCCGGGCGGGCTGAAAACGCTTATTGACCGGCAGCTGCCCCTTAATCTGCCCTTTATGTCGGCAGAAGCCGAAAGCGGCGGGCATCCCGCTCGCTACGATTTGACGCGGCAGCGCCACATGATCATTTCGACTTGCGGATTTTGGACGGCGGCCGGAAATTATGACGGCGTGACGGCCATGTTCGACCACTTCCGCGGCGCGGGAAATTACGCCGGCATCTTCTGCGGGCAGGGCGAGCTTTTCCGCGTTCCCGAGCTCAAAAAACGCACGGACGCCTATCTGGAAATTGTCTTCCGCGCGGGGGCGGAGTTTGCCGGCGGCGGTATTGCCCCGCAAACGCAGGCCATGCTCTCCGAGCCGTTATATCCGCGGGCGGTGTTTGAGAAAATGGCGGACGCCAGCTGGGGGCTTGCCGGCGACGGGCAAACAGAAGCCGGGCAGACAGAAGCCGGCGACAGCTTAAACTTCACGGCGCAGATGGCGGCGTTATTTGTGCCGGACGGAAAAGAGCGCGCGCTTGAAATTTGCTATACGGACATCGGCAAAACTTATCAGATTATTCTGACTAAAAATGGAGCCGAGGTTCTCTCTGAAAATTTCATCCCATATTCTACGAGGATCGAAACCCCCTACTGCGTCTGGCGGGCGATTGCCAGAGGTGAAATTTCCGGGCAGGACGCACTCTTTCAGCATCAATACAAAGTACTCGGCGATTTCGAGCTGATGCTGCGCTGGGACGAGCTGTTCGGGAACGCGCCGCGGCCGCCCGCGCAAAAAGCCGGGCACGGGCGGCGCAAGACGAACATGGTGCTCCTGCTCGCGCCGTGGATGGCGATATGGATAGCTCTCGCGATTCATGCGGCGGCCGGCGGCGCGGCCGGCATCCTCTCCGCAGCGTTTTTGCCGCTGTTATGGCTCGTTTTCAGGCCGACGTTGTATGAACGCATGACTGTGCCCGCCGTGGCCGGGCTGTCGCTTGCCGCCCTGCTCGGCGCTGACATCCGCCTTATCCTGCCGCTCAGCTACGGCCTTTTCGGGCTTATGTGGTTTGTCAGCGCTTTTGCCCGGGTGCCGCTGACGGCTTATTACAGCGCGAATAGCTACGGCGGTGAAAGCGCGTTGGACAATCCGCTGTTCATGCGCACCAACCGCATTCTCACCGCCGCCTGGGGCGTCTTGTATCTGCTTACGCCTATTTGGACATATTTTTTCATGGAAACAGCCGCCTCAGCTTACATCGGGCTGATTAATTCGGCCATCCCCGCCGTCATGGGCGTTTTCACCTATTGGTTTCAGCGATGGTATCCGCGCAAATGGGCCGCGGGCTGAGAGCTATGCCCCGTCCCTTATTTCCGCCACCATTCCGTCTTTCAGAACTATTTCCGCTTTGGCCAGCGCGGCAAAATCATCCCCCACTTGGAGCACGCGCGGCCCCTCCACCGAGCCGGCCGGAATTTCCTCTCCCTCGCGCAGATTTTGCACCTCGCCGATTTGCCTCATCAACTCGTCCTTGCGCACAAAAAAACGGCTGGATTCTCCGTCCAGCTGGCGGCGCAAATTTTCCATCTGCCCTCCTTCCCCGCCCCGCAGGGCGAAACCGGTCAGCATTCTGGTTTTTTCTTCTTCGTAAGCCTCAATTTCAGCCATGAGTTCCGTCAACTGATCATGCAATTGTTTGAGCGCTATGTCCTTTGACTTTTGCGTCACGATTTGTTTGAGCGCTATTTCCCGAAAAATAGTTATCATCACATTTCCTCCATCGCCGGCCAATCCGGCTACTTTCACTACTCGCCGTCCGCCGTGATCTGCTTTTGGCAACCGTTTTTCATCTGCGCATTTTTTCACCGCCTTTCTCAGTCAGGAAACCGCACCTTATCTTAACGGTACAGGGTGCGCGAGTCGGCCATAACTGAATGAGACCTCTCTGCCAGATTAAGCGGCAAAAGGGTCTTTGTAAAGAAATATGGCTAATCTGTAATGTATTTTACATTGCAATATCTTTATGCTATAAATAAAAGGACAATTATGTTATCATAGGCCGGGAGGGGAAATGTATGCATGAAACGCCCTTGTTTTCTCCGATTGTCAGCTACGGATGTTTTGACATGGAACCGCTGGCAGTAAAGTATGGGACTCGCTTTTGTTTTCCGCCCAAAACCCACGTTTTGCGCGGTGAAGATGCCGTCAAAGATTTTCACTATATCGCAGAAGGCAGGGTTCACTATGTCTTGAACGGCTACTGTGGTGAGGAAAGGATACTTTTGGTGCTGGAAGCAGGCTCTTTTTTTGGCGCCACGCCCACATTGAACAAAATATCCACGTCATCAACCGACTGCGTGACTGAATGTGAATCTGTCATATATCAATTGGAAAAAACCGTCTTTTTTCATCTAATGGAAACATCGCCGGTTTTCTGCCGCTCTCTGATCAAGGGATTGTCCAAAGGATTTCATATACTAAAGCGGCAATTGGAGAGCCTTTCTTTTTCTCCCTGCCGGGAACGGCTGCTAGAGCTCCTCACAGCCAGCGCCGACAAAAGCGTTTTGCTGGATGGATGCTGGCACCCCCTGCTGCACCAGTATTCACAGAGTGATATGGCTAAAATCATCAATGCCAGCCGCGTCACCGTGAGCAATATCATCAATGATCTCTGCCGGGATAAGCATATCCGCATCGTCAACAGGAAAATCCAGGTGAAACAGCAGAGATAATCACGGATGTTTTTCTTTGGCCGTTGGCCTTTGGCCAGAGAACGCGATGAAATTTTTTCCATTCATGTTGACAACGGCTCCGGCAAGCGGTATAACGTTGGCCTTTGGCCAGAGAACGGTGGGCGGACAAAGTAAATGCAACCTTTGCCGGACTAAATGCTGAGGATTGGCATTTAGTCTTGCG
>JAISQG010000082.1 GCA_031274335.1 Gracilibacteraceae bacterium | reverse complement strand
CGCCAAATACGGGAACGCGGCTGCGCTCGGCATGGCGGAGAGCGATTTGCTCGCGGCTACGGGGGAGTTGCTGGCCTATCTCAGAGGCGAGGCGGCGGACATGGAAATATGGGCGGTTGTGGAGGGCCGCCGGCAGGAAATGTTCAACGAGCGGGAGCGGACGCATATGGCGGATGTGCGCTTGTTGTACCGGCACATGATTCAGGCCGGCGCGCTTGGCGCGGCCGTCTGTCTGGCGGGCGTTTTGTATCTGTTCCGGCGGTGCGGTTTCCGCGCGGCCGCCGCGGCTTGGGGGCGGGGCTATCTTCTGGCTCTCGCTTTGACCGCCGCCGTTTTTTTCGCGCTGGCGGCGCTTATCACGCGGGATTTCACATCGTTTTGGACGAATTTTCACGGAGTGTTCTTCAGCAATGACCTCTGGCTGCTGAACCCGGACACGGACAGGATGATCGTCATGTTCCCGGAAGGATTTTTCTTTGACATGGTGGGGAGCATATTGCGTTTGCTGGCGGTTTGCGCGGGCGGAGCGGGAATTTTGGCCTGCTGGGCGGTCTTGGGCGGCCTTGGGCGGCGCGGCGGAAAGGAAGTAATTGGCAAATGACGAGAACGGATGGCCGGGCGGCAGATGAACTGCGCCCCGTCAGCATAATTTGCGGTTATACGCAGGCGCCGGGGTCGGCGCTGATCCGGATGGGGAAGACCACGGTGCTTTGCACGGCTTCCATTGAGGAAAAGGTGCCGCCTTTTTTGAAAGGAAAGGGCAAGGGCTGGGTGACGGCGGAATATTCCATGCTGCCCGGCTCAACTCAGCCGCGCTCGCAGCGGGAAGCGAGCCGCGGGCGGCAATCTGGCCGGACGATGGAAATCCAGCGTTTGATCGGGCGTGCCCTCCGGGCAGTCGTGGACACAGGCAAATTGGGCGAGCGCACGATTTGGATCGACTGCGACGTTTTGCAGGCGGACGGGGGGACGCGGACAGCCGCAGTCACAGGCGCTTATGTAGCTTTGCGCGAGGCGGTGCATGGGCTTTTGGCACGCCGGATGCTGAAAACAAATCCTTTGACCGGCAGCGTGGCGGCTGTGTCGGTCGGCCTGGTTGATGGCGAGGCGCTGCTGGATTTAGCCTATGAGGAAGACTCGCGCGCAGCGACGGATATGAACGTCGTCATGACGGACGCGGGCCAATTCGTGGAAATTCAGGGCACAGCGGAAGAAAACCCCTTTGACCGGGAAATGCTGGAGCGCTTTCTGGCTTTGGCCGGGGACGGCATCCGCCGCTTAGTGGAGGTTCAGCAAGCGGTGAGCGCCGCGCCGCCTGAGCAGGAGCCATGAACAAAAAGCTGATGCTGGCGACGCATAACGCGGGTAAGCTGCGGGAAATAACGGAACTCGCTGCGCCCGGCGGTTTTACGGTTTTGTCGCTCGTTGATTTTCCCGAGCTTTCGGCGGTGGAAGAAACAGGAGAGACATTCGCGGCCAACGCTCTGCTGAAGGCGCGTGCTGCCTGCCGCGCCACGGGCTTGCTAACGCTGGGCGACGATTCCGGCCTGGAAGTGGCCGCGCTCGGAGGCTTGCCGGGCGTGCATTCCGCCAGATTCGCCGGCGAGGATCAATGCGACCGGCGCAATAATGATAAGCTGCTGGCCGCTTTGCGCTCCGTGCCGACGGCGGAAAGAACAGCGCGATTTCGTTGTGTCATGGCCATTGTCACGCCGGCCGGAGATGAATACACAGTTGAAGGCACGGTCGAGGGGCTTATCGCGGAACGCCCGCGCGGCGCAGGCGGATTTGGCTATGACCCGCTGTTTTATTTGCCCGCGTCCGGGATGACGATGGCGGAGCTGCCGCTGGCGGAAAAAAACCGGATCAGCCACCGGGGGCAGGCGCTCCGGCGGGCGCTGGACGTGCTTAGGACCATAAGCGTCACGGTCTGAGAGAGGCCCGTGCCAAGCGATCCCGCCCGGCCAGGTCGGGAAGGATTTCCGCCCGCCAGCCCCCGGCGGCGAAAATTTCCCGCACCGCCGCCCCTTGCGCCGCGCCGATTTCCATCCACAGCGTCCCCGCCGGACTGAGGCGCGAAGGAGCTTCCCGCGCCAAGCGGCGGTAAAAATCGAGCCCGCCGTCGCCGGCCAAAAGCGCGCGCGACGGTTCCCGCCGCACTTCCGGCGCGCAGGCCGCGTATTCTTCCGGCGATACATAAGGCGGGTTCATGACGATCAGGTCAAATATTTCCCCGACCACAGCGTCAAACAGATCTCCCTTCACCCAGCGCACATCCGCGCCGAGGCGCGCGCCGTTTCGTGCCGCCACGGCCAGCGCCGCCGGGGAAATATCCGTCCCGGTCACCGCCGCTTCCGGCCGAGCCAGTTTCAGGCTGACGGCGATCACCCCGCTGCCGGTTCCCGGATCAAGGATACGCGGCGCGCCAGGACCGCAATCCGTGAGCGCGGCCTCAACCAGCAGTTCTGTTTCCGGCCGCGGGATCAGCACCGCCGGCGACACGTCAAAATCCCGGCCGAGGAATTCCCGCCGCCCGGTCAGATAGGCATATGGTTCGTGGGCCGCCCGCCGCGCCAGCAGGGCGGCAAACGCATCGTATTCCGCCGGCGTCAGCCGGCGTTCCCGTTCCATGTACAGCCTGTCCCGCGTGATTCCGAGCGCATGAGCCAAGAGCAGATCCGCTTCCGCCCGCGCTTCCTCCACTCCCGCCGCGGCGAGCAGCGCCGCCGCCCGCGTCAGCGCCGTGATCATACGCTCTCCCGCAGCCTTTCCGCCTGATCCGCTTCCGTCAGGGCATCGATGATGCCGTCGAGGTCGCCGAGCAGCACGGCGTCCAGTTTATGCAGCGTCAGGCCGATGCGATGGTCGGAGACCCGCCCCTGCGGAAAATTGTAAGTACGGACGCGTTCGCTGCGGTCGCCCGTACCCACCTGAATTTTGCGCTGGCGCGCTATTTCGCCATGCGCGTCTTCCTGGGCCTTTTCCAGCAGACGAGCCCGCAACACGCGCATGGCCTTGTCCTTGTTTTTGTGCTGCGATTTTTCGTCCTGACAAGAAACGACGATGCCCGTGGGCAAATGCGTCACGCGGATCGCTGATTGGGTCGTGTTCACGGACTGCCCGCCCGGTCCGCTGGAACAGAAAATATCCACGCGGATTTCGGCGGGGTCGATGGCGACTTCCACTTCCTCCGCTTCCGGCAGCACGGCCACTGTCGCCGCCGAAGTGTGGATGCGCCCGCCCGATTCCGTGGCCGGAATGCGCTGGACGCGGTGGACGCCGCTTTCGAATTTAAGCCGGCTGTAGACATCCTTGCCTTCCAGCATAAAAATAATTTCCCTGAAACCGCCGATATCCGTATAGCTCGCGCTCAAAAGCTCGTTTTTCCAGTGCCGGGCTTCGCCGTAGCGCGTGTACATGCGGTAAAGATCGCCGG
>JAISQG010000056.1 GCA_031274335.1 Gracilibacteraceae bacterium | reverse complement strand
CCCTTTGCCGAGGGGCTTGCCGCGCAAAAGGCGCAAAGCGAGGATAAAGGGCAGGAAAAACACGGCCAAATAAGCCGCCAGACCGACAAAGCCGTAACGCCTTGCATATAGGGCGTATTCGTTGTCCACCAGCGTGGTCATGGTCGCTTTTTGCGTCCCCCAGCCAAAAACCGGCGAATCCCAGATGCTGCCAATAGCCGTGTTCCAGCGGGCCAAATGGCCCTGCAGCGAAGTGCTGTTAGAAAAATCCAGTCCTTCCGTCACGCGGTTCAGAAAATCCGCGGACGAAGTGAAGAAAAGCACCAGCGTGAGCAGAAGCAGCGCCAGCACCTTTATCGTCACATGCCGGCTTTTGTTGAAATGCCGCCAGGCCCAAACGCTGGTCAGCGCGAACAGGATAGCGATGCCCATGAGCGCTGTGCGGGAAATCGTCAGGTATTCGAGCTTGATGACTAAGCCCAGGGCGGCGAGAAGCGGCAGAGGCAGTTTTCCTTTATCGTCAGCAAAATAGTAGTTTACGACGAGCACGGCCAAGGCGAGCACGGTAAACATGCCGAAAACATTCGGATTGTCAAACACGCCGAGGACGCGCGCCGGATTGCCGACTATGAGGTGTTCCCAATGCACCTGGTTGAAAAACGGCGCGAGCCAGGTATCGAGGTTAAAGAGATTCAGATGCTGGCCCCAGCCGAAAGCGACGAGCAGGCCCAGCGCACAGGCAGACGCCAGGCGCAGCAGGCTGCGGTCAGCCGGAGCGAAGTCAATGGAGCAGACCAGCGTAATAATGAGGAAGTATTTGAAAAAAGTGACCAGTTCCATCAGATCCCGCGCTGTGTATGACGCGTCAAGGAAAATCAGGGCGTAGGCGTTGGAAATGACATAGGACAGGGCGAGTGCGGCAAAAAGGCGGCCGGCCGTTTTGTTCAGCCAGGCTTGCGCGGGCAGCGGCGGCGGCGGCGGGATTTTTCGCAGGAGGCGCGCCAGAGCGCCCAATACGTACAGGCCGAACCCGGAAAACAGGAAGAATTCGTCAAGCCGCAGGCTGGGCAGGGCCGGATGAAGGGAAAAAGCCGGCAGCAGCATCGCCGACAGGACGACCGCCAGCAGCAGAAAAACACGCGTTTCGTTTTTGAAAACCGAACACCAGTACATACGAACGACCTCCGGGCATCCTTCTTGCCCTCCATTATATGCTTATGGCGGCGTATTTGCAACAAATTCAGCCGTTTTCCCGCTATATTTCGGAAGCCGGTGCTTAGGGCGGGTTGGTCGGTGGGCGCGGCTATGCCGCGCTCGGGCGGATACGGGCGGATAATTCCGCACGGTATTTTGTCCAAATGGTTATAAAATGCGCCGTTTTGTGAATCATATTCCGCAAGGCATACTGTAGGGGCGGATAATATCCGCCCGCTAACCTGGTTTGCCGCCGCAAGCCCCCTTTTTTTCTTTACGATCTGCCTATTGACAAACTGGGTTTAGTGATGTAGAATATGATTAGCCCATTGGAAGGAGGTTTGATTATGCCTGCCGATAAAGCAATCACCAACGCCGAGCTTGAAGTCATGCGGCTGCTCTGGCGGGAAAGCCCGCTTACGCTCGCTAAGATCCGTGACGCGCTACTGCAAACGACGAAGTGGAACCACTCCACGATAAAAACGCTCGTGTACCGCCTGCGCGACAGGGGTATCATCGAACCGCTTGACAAATACGGTCCGGCGCAGTTCGTGCCGCTCGTCAGCGAGGACGAATACCGCAGCATGGAAACCCCCACGTTTCTCAACCGTGTATTCGAAGGCAACGCAAAAGCGCTTGTCGCCACGCTCTGCCGTGATGGAGAACTCACCGAGGGTGATATTGACGAACTGAAAGCGTACTTCAAAATGGAGGACGGGAGCAATGCCTGATATATTTCGCACTATACTGGTTATGTCGGTCACAGGCGGAGCTTTGGCCTTATTGCTGCTGCCCATTAAACCGCTCATTAAAAACCGGCTACCGCAATCAGCGCAGTATTATCTGGGGCTTGTCGTCATCGCGGCGTTGCTTGTGCCTGTTTCTGTATTTGTGACTCCACCCAATGATGGTCCCAATGTCAGCACGGTAATCAATGACAATATTGTAACCGGCCAGGAACTGCTGAACCGCGCCGCCGTCGAGCGAACGGGACAGCCATACGCCGAGCTTTCCGACGAAAGCAAAGTTTCCATAATCTCCGACGTTTCGTTTGTGAAGATACGGTTTTGGGACTATGTTTTTGTCGTAATACCGCTCGTGAGCGTGTTTGTGCTGTTTTCATTCCTTATACCGTATTGGCTGTTGCTGGTTCGGCTCTGCCGCGACCGCAAACTGCTGGGCATCTCCGCGCCTGTGCGCGTATACAAAAGCGCCTCCGCCGCCACGCCTATGCTGATCGGCGTGTTCCGACCCGTAATCGTTTTGCCCGACCGCGAATACCTGCCGGAACAGTTAAACGCCATCCTCGTGCACGAACTGACGCACCACCGGAGAAAAGATATTTGGGTTAAATGGCTGTCCGTCACAGCGGTGTCCCTGCACTGGTTCAACCCGTTTGCGTGGCTTGCGCGGCATGAAATCGACCGCCTGTGCGAATTGTCGTGCGACGAGACGGTCGTCAGCCATCTCGACGTCAGCGGAAAACAAACCTACGGCGATACGCTGATTGCCGTCGTAGCGGAGCGCAAAATTCCCGCCGCCGTGCTGTCAACAACGATGAGTGAGAGCAAACAGGCGCTACAAGAAAGGTTGGGGGCGATTATGAGATACAAAAAAACCACTCGAACCGCGTTATTCATATCGGCGGCGCTGATTATCGCTGCCGTATTGGCGGCTTGCGCTTTGGGCGAGGGACAAGATGAGAAAGACAATCGGTTTTTCTTCGAGAGCGGCGAGGAACAAGTTATTGCGACCTTTGACGCACTGAATTCCTCCGATTACGCCGATATTACCGTCGAATTCATGGAAACGGAACAGCATACAGAGTTTATGGTATCCGTGGACAATGCCGGCACGGGAAACGAGGAAAGGCTGATTAAGGTCGGCGAGACGCAAATCTTCACTGTCAGCGGATATAACGAAACGACGGTGAAAGCCAGAGCGATTGGCGACGGCGACGGCAGTTCGGTGTTTGAAGTCACGCAGACAAAATCCGGAACAGGGTCTGCCGCAATAAATGCAGTCAGCTGGAAAATGGGAGTTGTGGAGAACAACACCCCGCACCTTCTAAGCGCGACTTTCGATGAATACAGCGGCATTGAAACGAAAAGCGTCAAGGTTAAAGCAAATGAAACGCTCGTAGTTGATTATGCCATCGAATCAAAAGACGGCAGCATAGCGTTCAGCGTAACAAACGGAAATGAAAAGCTGTTCACAGCCGCATCCGGTGATAGTGGGACGAAAATGTGCATAACGTGGAGTACCGATGCATCCGATGCCGCCACAACATAGCACACCCTACGCGATGAAACACTTTCTAAAATGAAAGGATTTGAAACATGCTCAGACTGCTCTGCGGTAAAATATGCCCTTTCGGCTACTTACAGGACTGGATGAACAAGATACCGTTTCCTAAGAAAGTCCGTACTTTCAAAGGCGATAAGGTGTTGCGGTATTTGAAATTCGCGGTGCTGATTGCTTGGCCCGTCGCGGAGGAACTTAGTTTGTTTGGCGAGTGGCAGATGAGTGCGCCTTTGGTAATCGGACTTACTGCGCTTGCTTTGTTGTGCATACTTACAAGCCGCCCATTCTGCAAATATCTGTGTCCCGTCGGCGCGGTTTTGGGGTTGTTTAACCTGCTCCCGCCGGGCAGGTATAAAGTCAATTCCGATAGTTGCACCAAATGCGGCGCGTGTTCGCGCGTGTGCAAAATGGACATCGAACCGTATAAAACGCCCAACAGCATCGAGTGTGTACGTTGCGGCAAATGCAAGAAAAAATGCCCGATAAGCGCGATATCATAAAGGCGGCTGATCGTTATGTTCCCCATATTCAAAGCAGACGCGCCACTCTCCTTAAATGGCATGGTAAACACCCGCAGGGAAAAGGACAATCCACAATCCCTTTCCCGCAGGTGTTCCGGAATTTTTGTGTAACGACCCGATTGACGTATCACTTGTATCACTCGTATCACCGAGCCGGTTGTCCGCATTTCTGTCGGGGTTCCGGGTCAATGATACGAGTGTGACGAGTGATACCAAGTTTCGGTCGCTCTCAC
>JAISQG010000011.1 GCA_031274335.1 Gracilibacteraceae bacterium | reverse complement strand
GATCAATACGCAAAGTGTCGCTGCCTTCGACAATGTTTCCGATTTTTATCCTGTGAGGCCAGAAGAACGGATAACCGCTGGCGCCCAGCGACATATCCTCCGAGAGAACATGGACGCCGCGAAGCTCACAGGGATGTCCGCGAGGGTTTTTTCGTTCGGCTCGCCTTCCGCGAAGTCCTCCGGCGTGTATAGTTTCTCCCAGTAAAACTCCCACTCGCCCCGCAGGGGATGAATGGTATGGTCGAAATCCGCGCCGGAGAAATCCATGACGCCGTTGTCAGCGCGGAGGCCGCCGTAGTTTTTCGGCACGGACACCAGCCAAAACACAGCGGCGCTGATCAGCAGGACGACGACAAGCGCCAATAGGCATTTTTTCATAAGTAAGATGCCTCCGTTCATAGTGGATTAAGCCCTTGAAGTATTTCGTATAGACGGTGTCCATCAGGTAAAGCTCCATTTGAAATGCCTTTACTTTATCGCCCCGAGGTGGTATGCTGTTGTAAAATTCCTTGATAGTGCCGCGAAACAGCGAGGAGGTAAAATGTATGCAAAGGTGCCTGATTGTGGTCGATTATCAGAACGATTTTGTGTCAGGCTCGCTCGGCTTTCCGGGCGCGGAGTCCTTGGATTCCCTGATTGCGGAAAAAATCCGAAAGTACCGCGCCAAGGGCGACGCCATCGTATTCACGTTTGACACGCACGGCGCGGATTACCTCAAAACACAGGAAGGCAAAAATCTGGCCGTGCCGCACTGCATCGAGGGAACCGCCGGGCACGAGCTTTATGGCGAAACCGCGAAAATGCCGCAAGACGGCGACAAACGCTTTTATAAGCGAACCTTCGGCTCGAATGAGCTGTACGAATACTTGAAGGCGACCCTTTTTGAGAGGATTGAGCTGGTCGGGCTCGTATCGAATATCTGCGTCGTCTCAAACGCCGTTCTCGCCAAAACCGCGCAGCCGGAAACGCCGATAATCGTCGATGCGGATTGTACCGCCAGTCACGACCCGAAGCTGCATCAGGCGGCGCTGGACGTCATGAAAGGCCTGCAAATCAGGGTGCAAAGAAAAATCGACGACGCGGGGCCGTTTTATCACGGCACAAAGGCCGACCTGTCAATAGGGGATATGCTGACACCGGGGTACAGTTCCAACTATGGCGAGGGCAAAAAAGCTAACTATGTTTACTTCACGGCTTCGCCGCTTCCCGCGGCGGCATGGGCGGCGGAACTCGCGGAGGGCGAAGGAAGGGGCCGGATCTACATCGTGGAGCCTGCGGGCGAAATTGAGGATGACCCGAATCTGACAGACAAAAAATTTCCCGGCAACCCCACGAGATCATACCGCACGCGGGATCCGCTCCGCATAATCGGCGAAGTCTCGGAGTGGACGGGCCACAGCCCGGAGGAACTGAGGGACATGCGGGAAAGCCTTGAAAAGCTGAAACAAATGGGCGTCGAGGCGATCAACGACTGATTTGTAATTATGCGAAATTTCCGTCAATTCTGATCGACTCCCTGGCGGCCTCCGTCAGCGCGGCTTTGACTTGCAACCATTGCGCCAAAAAATCCGGCCCGGCCTGCCCCGCCCGGTTTGCCGGGCTGGTGGACGGCAAATAGATCGCGGCCGTTCCGGCTTCGGCGCGGCAATATCGGTTAAACAAAGCCGTCGCCTTTTGGCCGGTTGTAAAAATCGACCTGATATCCGTTTGAGCCAGCAGAGGCTGAAAGCGATTAACGACCGGATTTTGAATGCTGCTGTCGGCCGCTCCGTTTATTTCGCAGGAATGGAGCACATCCCAGAGCGCCACCCGGCTACGCAGCAAAAATTCCTTTTTGGCGGCGATCCCGTCCGGCGCCCGTTCGCCCAGAACGCGGGCCAGCACCGTCCAGAAAGAATTTTGTGGGTGCCCGTAATAAAACCCGCCTTCCCGGGATTTGGGCGAGGGAATCGTGCCGAGAATCAGGACGCGCGAACGCGCGTCGCAAACAGGCTCCCAAGGGTGAACAACGATGCTCATTTCCTAAAACAGGCCGCTCGCCTTTATCGCGGCGGCGGCGGCGGCGATTTCCTCCTCACCGCGAACTAGCGCCACACGAGCATACCCTTCCCCGGAAGGTCCGAAAGCCGTGCCGGGGATGACCATGACGCCGGCAATCCGCACGAGTTCCCCGGCAAAATGCTCGCTCCCCTTAAAACCGGGCGGTATTTTGGCCCAGATAAACATCGTCGCGGGCGAGGGATCAATCCGCCAGCCGGCGCGCGTGAACTCCGCCGCCAGCAGATCGCGCCGCCGCTCATAGGCGGCGCAGGCCGCGGCCACGCAGTCCTGCGGCCCGGTCAGCGCGGCAAGAGCCGCCATTTGCACGGGCAGGAAAACTCCGAAATCGATATTGGACTTCAGCAGTTTCAGCCGGGCGATCATTTCACGATTTCCCAGGGCGAACCCGATGCGGCTGCCGGCCAGTCCATACGTCTTGGAGAGCGAGTTGAATTCCACTCCGACGTCCCGCGCTCCCGGCGCGCTCAGGAAGCTGCCCGTCCGCCCGCCGTCGAAGACCATTTCGCAGTAAGCGTTGTCATGCAGCACGGCAATATCGTATTCGCGTGCGAAAGCGGCGAGTTTGGCGTAAAAATCCGGCGGCGCCACGGCCGCGGTCGGATTGTTCGGGTAACAAACGATCATCAGCTTGGCCCGCCGCGCCGTTTCAGGCGGAATGGCGTCCAAATCTATCAGCCAGTTGTTTTCCGGCCGCTGCGGCATAAAAACTACTTCCGCTCCGGCAAGGCGCGGCCCGTCCGCGAAAATGGGGTAGCAGGGTTCGGGCACGAGCACCGTATCGCCCGGATCGGCGAGCGTGAGGCAGAGGTGCGCCAATCCGTCCTGCGAGCCGAAAAGAGACGTGACTTCCGTCTCCGGGTCAATCGTCACGCCAAAACGCCGCCTGTACCAGCCGGCGGCCGCCTCGGCCAAAGCGGGCAAATCGTTGAGGGCGTAGGTATAGTTTTCCCCCTTCGCCGCCGCGCGACAAAGCGCCTCGATCACATGGGGCGCAGGCGGAATATTCGGCGCCCCGACGCCAAAATCAATGACCCGCTTCCCTTCGCGCAAAACTTCCTGTTTTATATCAGCCAGCCGGTTGAACACTCCCAGCGAAAACTGATCCATTCGAGCCGCGAAATGCACCATTCACCTGACTTCCTCGCCCAAATCGTGTTTCCGCACGGCCTGCTCCATGATCTCCCGGTCGCGCACACGCAGCACGACCTGGGCAAAAGCTCCGTTCGTCTCCACAAAAGCGTACATATATTCCACGACCACGCCTTCGGCCACGAGCTTGCCGAGGATGTCCGCCAGTCCCCCCGGACGGTCCGGCACTTTGAGCACCCAGACCGGCGTGATTTTGACCACGCAGTTATTGTCTCTCAGTTTTTGCGCTACGGCCTCCGGATCGTCCACTATAACGCGCAGGACACCGAAATCTTTGGTATCCGCCAGGGTAAGCGCCCGGATATTCACGTCCAGTTCCGCCATTTTGTTCAAAACCTGGGCCAGACGGCCTTTGGCGTTTTCCAGAAAAATGGATATTTGCTGCATATTCACACTCCTTCTGCGTCCGGATCCTCGTTGCAGCGGCTCCCTAGCGCGAATTCAAGCCGGCCTGGTCTTGCAGGTCGTTTGCGCGATCCGTTTTTTCCCAGGGCAGGTCAAGGTCTGTGCGGCCAAAATGGCCGTAGGCCGCCGTTTGCTTATAGATGGGGCGGCGCAGGTCAAGCATGTCGATGATGGCGCGCGGGCGCAGGTCGAAATTTTTGCGCACCAGCGTCTCAATATCCTTGTCGGCGGCGTGTCCCGTGCCAAAGGTGTTCACGTTGACGGAAACGGGCTGGGCCACGCCGATGGCGTAAGCAAGCTGCAATTCGCACCGCTCCGCCAGTCCCGCCGCCACGATGTTTTTCGCCGCGTAGCGCGCGGCGTAAGCTCCGGAACGGTCAACCTTCGTCGGATCCTTGCCGGAGAAGCAGCCGCCGCCATGCCGGGCCAAGCCGCCGTAAGTGTCCACGATGATTTTGCGCCCCGTGAGGCCCGTGTCGCCCTGCGGGCCGCCGATGACAAAACGCCCAGTCGGATTGACGAAGTATTTTGTGCCGCCCGTGAGCAAAGAGGCCGGCAAAACAGGCTCCACCACATGGCGCATGATGTCTTTTCTGATCTGCTCTTGGGAAACCTCTGGGGCGTGCTGGGCCGAAACCACGATAGTGTCAATCCGCACGGGCCGGCCTTCTTCATAGGCCACCGTCACCTGGGTTTTGCCGTCCGGGCGCAGCCAGGGCAGTTCCCCGCTTTTGCGCGCCGCCGTCAGCCTGCGGGCCAGGCTGTGGGCGAAATAAATCGGCGCCGGCAAATAGGCCTCCGTTTCATTCGTCGCGTAACCGAACATCATGCCCTGATCCCCTGCGCCTATATCCGCCTCGCTGCCCGCGCCGCGGGTTTCCAGGGCGTTGTCCACCCCCTGGGCGATGTCCCTGGACTGCTCGTTGATGCAGGTCATGACAGAGCAGGTGTTGGCGTCAAAACAAAGGGCCGCGTCCGTATAGCCGATTTCCCGCACTGTTTCGCGCACGACGCGCGGTATGTCCACATAGCAGTTCGTGGTTATTTCCCCGCCGACAAGGATGAGGCCCGTGGCGGCAAAAGCCTCGCAGGCCACGCGCGCGTCCCGGTCTTCGCTCAGGATGGCGTCAAGAATAGCATCGGACACCTGGTCGCACAGCTTATCCGGATGCCCTTCCGTGACTGATTCGGATGTTAACAGATATTCGCTCATTTTCGTTCTCCTTTGTAAAATAAACGGATGATTTCCTCCGTTATCCGCTCCGCGACTTCCTGTTTGCTCATAAGGGGAAATTCGCGCGCCTGGCCCTCCGGGTACAGAAAGGCGACTATATTTGTGTCCGTGCCGAATCCGGCTCCGGGGCGGGTCACGTCATTCAGGACGATAAAATCGGCGTTTTTGCGCCGGAGCTTGGCTTCGGCCCGCTCGCGGCCCCGCTCTGTTTCCGCCGCGAAAGCGACCAGAACGCGGTTCTGCTTGCGCCGGCCCAGCTCCGCCAGTATATCCGGGTTCTCGGTCAGCGTGAGCGTTATATCCCCGCCCTGTTTTTTTATTTTTTGCGCCGCCGGCTCAACCGGACGGTAATCAGCCACCGCCGCCGCCATGACCACGATGTCGCTGCCGGCGAAATCAGCCAGCACCGCTTCGCGCATCTGCAGCGCGCTTTCCACTTCCACGCGCCGAACTCCCGGCGGGACGCTTAAGGCCGCCGGGGCGCTGACCAGCGTCACTGCGGCGCCGGCCGCCGCGAGCGCGCCTGCTACGGCATAACCCATTTTGCCGGAACTGAAATTGCCGATGTAGCGAACGGGGTCAATCCTCTCCCGCGTCCCCCCGGCCGTGACCAGCGCGCGCCGGCCGGCGAGGCGGCCGCCGCGCTCCAGCAGGCTCCGGGCGGCCGCGACGATATCCGCCGGTTCGCTCATGCGCCCCGCCCCCGCCGAACCGCAGGCCAAATCGCCTTCTTCCGGGCCGGCGACGGCGACGCCGCGCGCGCGCAGCAAAGCCAGATGTTCCTGTGTGGCCGGGTGCATATACATGGCCGTGTTCATGGCCGGAGCGACGAGGATGGGGCCCCGCGCGGCGAGCAGCACGGTGGAAAGCAGATCGGGCGCGCGGCCGAGCGCCATGCAAGCCAAAATATTGGCCGTGGCCGGCGCGACGATTATCAGATCCGCGTTTTCCGCCAAGCCGATGTGCTCGACATTCCAAACGCGCGGTTCCTCAAACCGGTGCAAATGCACAGGATTGCCGGATATGGCGCGAAAAGTCAGTGGCTGGACAAAGGCCGCCGCCGCCTCCGTCATAATCACGCGCACCTCCGCGCCTTCTTTTTTTAGGCGGCTGGCCAGATCCACGGCCTTATAAACCGCTATTCCGCCCGTCACGCCCAGGATTATCCGTTTGCTTGCGAGCATTGCCCCCCTGCCTCCGTTATTCCGCTTCGATGATGAGTTCGCCTCGGGCCATTTCATTCAGCGCCGTGCTCACAGGTTTGATCTCGTTGCTTTCCTCAATCGTGCTGTGAGCCATGATATACCTGGCCCGTTTGGCCACAGCCGCGACGAGTGTGTATTTGCTGTCCACATTCTGCATCAGTTCGTCCAGCGATGGCTGTCTCAATTTTTGCCCTCCTTTTTCCGCGCCGCGATGATTCGCCGGACTTCGTCCACCGTCCGGGTCAGATCATCGTTTACTACCACAAAGTCATATTCCGCGGCTGCTTTCATCTCCTCCGCCGCGAGCGCCATCCTCTCCGCCAGTGCTTTCTCGCTGTCCGTGCCCCGGCCGCGGAATCTCGCCTCCAATTCTTCAAGCGAAGGCGGCATCAAAAA
>JAISQG010000263.1 GCA_031274335.1 Gracilibacteraceae bacterium | reverse complement strand
GGTTTGACCGGGCGCAATCCATGATCATCGGCGCAAACAATTCCAGAAAGGCGGAAGCCGTTTTTCCGCTCCCCTCTATCGGCGCTTCTCCCGCGTAAAGCACGAAAAAATCAATGTCCGCCCTGCTGGCCAGATAATCCGCCAGCCATTCCGCTTCGCCTGTTTCCTCCATGTCAGCCGGAAAATTCAGGCCGCTTATCTGTTCCCGAAAAAAACTGTTGTATTCATCCAGCGCGACAGCGGCGTCTTCCTCCAATGCGGCGCGATAAGCCTCGTTCCACGTGCCCAGGACAAAATTTACCGTTATGACGAGAAAGAGCATGAGGCAAATCAGGAGCAGCGGTAAAATCCATTGCAGATTAAAAACGAACAGCGGTTTTTTGCTCATGGCCTGGTCGCAATTCCTTCATTGACAGCGATCAGCGACGCTTCGGTGCGATTTTTCGCCCCCATTTTTGCTAAAATATGAGTTATATGGGATTTTATGGTATTCACGCTGACAAAGAGCGCTTCCGCTATATCTTTGTTGCCCAAGCCGCGGGCCATATGCCCCAGCACCGCCAGTTCTTGCGGAGTCAGAAAATAAGCATTGCCCCTCAGTCCGGATTCCGGCTGTTTGCCGGCGGATTCACTGTTTTCATCTGCGCCGCGATCGAAGCGCAAGGGCAATTGATAAAAGGCCGCCACAACTCTGGCCAATTCGGTAATGTGTTTGTCCGCGCAACGCCCGGCGATCAGGAACAGCTGGCTTTCCCCGCGCCAAAAAGCCGTCCTGATCACGATATGTCCCATGCCGTGCGGACAGTCCCATCGCCATTCCGCCGCGCCCTCTTCCCGCTCCGCTTCCAGACAGCGGCGGTAGCAATCCGCGCAAACGGCATCCGCCTGGGCCAAGCGAAAGCAGGAAAGCGGCATGCGCGAAGGCAGCGTGATTTCCTCCCCCAGGCCATCAACTAAAACGAGAAAGGCTTTTTCCCGCTCGGATAAATAATCCTGCACAGTCTGCAGATGCACATATACAGCCACTTCGTCCGAAGTCATTTTTCCTCTCACAGTCCGCGGCCCGGCCGCAACGGAGAAGAAGCATCGTGAATTCTGAATGCTTCGGTGTATATTTCGCCAATAAATAAAAAAATCCTTGTGTCACCCAAATGGGTGAGGAAAATAATTAAGTCATAAAATAATCATCATTTTCGGTAATTGTTTATGAAATATGACATTGTATAATTATTATAAACAGATTCCCCCGTTTAGGCGCACCTGTCCGCGCATACGGTTGCGGACGGGCAAAACATGAAAACAGGATCGCGGAGGGCTGATTGCCTTAGGAGAGCTGCCGGAAGCAGTTAAAACGTCTCCGTCCCCATTGCCGCTGAATACAACGCGCGGCGCCCTCCCGCCTTTACGGGTTACCGCAGCGGGTTCGATCCCATTCAAGTGCCAATTCCTAAATCATTGTGCAGGACAGACGCCGGTTTTATTACATGTTTGCCATATTTTTGCCTTAATTCGTCAATTGATTTTTCCAGGGCTTCCTGCTTGGCAACGCTGTTGTCTTCAAATAAAGCCATCTGCCCGCCGTCGCTCTCGCCGGTAAGACCGATGGCTGTGACCGCCAGCAGGCGGATGGGCTTGCCCGGTTTCCACGACCGCCGCACCAGATCCAAGGCCGCCGCGTGTATTGTTCTGGCCAGATGCGTCGGGCCCGGCAGCCGCACCTGACGGTCAATCGTGCTGAAAGAAGGGTCTTTAATGGAAACCTGGACGCCGTAACATTTTTTCCCGTGCCGGCGGAGGCGGTAGGCCACCGATTCGGACAAAGCGCGCAGCCCCACGCTAATATCGTTCAGGCTCACAAGATCACGCCGAAAAGTCAGGCTGTTGCCGATGGATTTCACATCTCTCGCGTCATCGGCGCGCCGGACCGGCTCATTATCCAGCCCGTGCGCATAAGCATACAGGAGGCGGCCGTGTTTGCCGAGCAGTGCCGCCAGATCGTTTTCCCGGATAGCCGCGAGCTGACCGATGGTGCGAACGCCGAGGCCGGCCAGAGTTTTCGCCGTCGCCTTGCCCACAAACATGAGGTTGGTCACGGGCAACGGGTAAAGAATGTCCCGATAGTTTTCCCGGCTGATGACGCTGGTTTTGTCCGGCTTGCGCAAATCACTGCCCATTTTGGCGAAAACCTTGCAGAAACTCACGCCCACGGACACAGTGAGGCCCAGTTCCTCTTTGACGGCGGCGCGGATGGCGTCGGCTGTTTTTTCGCCCGAACCAAAAATATGCTCCGAGCCGGTGACGTCCAGATAGCTTTCGTCTATGCCGGCTTGCTCTGTCAGGTCGCTGAAACGTCTGTAAATCTCGTTGGCGCGGATGCAGTATTCCTCGTACAGGTCATGGTGGGGCGGAAGCAGGATAAGACCGGGGCATTTGCGCCGCGCCTGCCATATGGGCTCGGCTGTTTGGACGCCGGCTTTTTTCGCAAGCTCGTTTTTGGCCAAAATGATGCCGCGGCGGTTTTCAGGGTCGCCGGCCACAGCCATCGCTTTACCCGCGGTCTCGGGATGAAAAAGAGCTTCCACCGAGGCAAAGAAAGCATTCATATCCACATGCAGAATGACTCTGTCTTTCATGGCCGATTTATCCTTTTATCTCCAATGATGGACCGGTTATTTGTCGTCGGTTCCTCTGCTTTCTTCCGGCTGCTTGTCAATGGAGACCACAGGGCGCGGCGCAGCGCTTATTTTGTTCAGAATTTGTGTTGTGTTTTCGTGTATGGAGAAAAATACCAGCGTCAGCTCATAGAACACGCGCGCCAGGACATTGCCGATGGTGAGAGTCAATATGGCCTGCAGCGGCTCAAAGAACAGCATCAGAATGCCGTAGAGCGTGAAAAAAGCCGCGGTAAAGCAGTAAAGGATTTTTAGGACGCTTAGCACTATCAGTTTTTTGAAACTCAAAAACTCATAAGCCCATTGCGCAAAACCGCTGTACTTGCCCGCGTTCCTCTCCGGCAGGAAAACAAAATACGCCGTTATGGCGGCGGCGACGGCAAGCAAAAATGACACCACAAGAATTATTGCGCTTTCGCCCCGCATGGATAATAAACCCATCAGAAATCACTCCTTTGTGTATTGTAGGAATTGTCTATAACTATGAACCCTCCGTATCTGTATTGTACTATTTTTTACGGCCATTGGCTATAGCCACGAGGTAATTTTTTTCTGCTGCAATGACAGGATTTGAAACATATCAAATTTTAATCAAATTTTAATTGAATACCTGTTGACGCCGCTGCGCAATCAGAGTAGAATGGTTCAGACAAACCCGACCGACCGGTCGGTCGATATTTGGACATCGAAAGGAGTGTGTGGCGGGAGCCGCCATACGAGGAAAAGATGAGTAAAAAAGCGAAGGTTATCGCCGGATTGATCGTGGCCGCCGTCCTTGTGTTCATAGGCTGGCGGCTGGCGACCCAGCTGACCGGCAGCCCGACGGAACCCGCTCTGTCCTATGTGGCCGTCAACGCAGAAACAGCTGCCCTCGCCGATATGAACGTTTCGGTACAGCTGAGCGGCAAAGTAGAGGCCGACAATTCGGTGACGGTTATTCCGACCACGCCGGGTACGGTGCGCTCCATCGCGGTCAAAATCGGTGACCGCGTCGCAGCGGATCAGTTGCTGTTCTCCCTCGACAAATCCTCCATCCAGCCTTCGTATGATCAGGCTCAGGCCGGTTATCAGGCGGCGGAAGCCAATTATCTCTCCGCCATGGAAAAAATGGAGAACGCCAAGCTTCAATTGGAACGTTCCCGCGAATTGTTCGCGGCCGGAGCAATTTCACAGGCGGATCTCGAACAAATTGAAATCGCCGCTTCCGACTCTTCCATCCTCGCTCTGGAAGCCCAGCTGACTCAAGCCCGCGCCGGGCTGAGCGCCGCGGAAAAAGCTATGAGCGATATGGATGTGCGTTCGCCGATTGCCGGCGTCGTCACGGCTCTGAACGTGAGCATCGGCAACATGGCCAGCGGCTCCGCTGCGACGGTAGTGGCCCTCGACCGCGTTTATGTGCAGGCATCTGTCAGTGAAAAATTTATCAACCTTGTAAGCAACGGCCAAAGTGTGTCCGTGGAGGTGCCGGCCGCCGCCGCCACGCCTTTTGCCGGGCAGGTGGAGGATTTGAGCATGGCTGCGGACGCCATGACCGGGCAATTTTCGCTCCGGGTTTATCTCGCCAACAGCGAACAATTGATCAAGCCCGGCATGTTCGCCAAAATGACAATCACGACCCTGACGAAGGAAAATGTGGTTGTCATTCCGCTCGAAGCCATTGTTTTCCGGGGCGGGCGCGACGTCGCCTACCTCGCCGTGGACGGCCACGCCGTAGAGACTGCCGTCGTCACTGGCTTGGAAGACGGCGATCGCGTGGAAATCCTGAACGGCGTCAGCGCTGGTGACGTTTTCATCACGCGCGGCGTCGGTTTTGTCAGTGACGGCACGGAAATAAAAATCATGGAATTAGACGGCCAGGCACTTGAATCCCCCGCCGTCCCGTCCGTTCCCGCCGAAGACACCGAAGACACCGAAGACACCGGAGCAGAAGGAGGGCGCGCATGAAATTCTCCGAAATGTCGGTGCGGCGGCCCGTGACGGTTATCATGATCTTCCTGATTGTCATCCTGCTCGGCTTCGTTTCGCTGACCGGCATACCGCTCGACCTGATTCCGAATATCGAAATCCCCATCGCCATCGTCTTTACTTCGTATAACGGCGTCGGCCCGCAGGAAATCGAAACCCTGATCACACGACCGATTGAGGATTCCGTCGGCACGGTGGCTCATATCGAAACGCTGCAGTCCATTTCCTCCGAAGGTGCCTCCATCGTCGTCATGCAGTTTGAATTCAGCACCGACCTGGATCAGGCTGTTTCCGACGTACGCAACGGTGTGGAAGTGCTGCGCTCAGTTCTGCCTGAAGACGCCTCTGACCCGATAGTCATGAAAATCGACCTGAACGCCATGCCGATGATGATGCTCTCACTTTCGACGGAAAACATGACGCAGACGGAGATCCAGGCCCTGGTGGAAGAAACGGTTAAACCCCAGCTGGAAAGCGTGGCCGGCGTCGCCTCTGTGGAGATTTTCGGCAGCGTAGACAATGTGGTCGAAGTGCGGCTGGACGCGGAAAAACTCAGGGGTTACGGGATTTCCCCCGATTATGTTTCCAATATCATCCGGTCGGAAAACATGGACATCCCGGCCGGAAACGTGCTGCGCGGCGAGCAGGAGCTGACCGTCACAACGAACGGCCAGTTCAAAACCGTGGATGAAATAGCCAATATGCTCATCCCCCTGCCGTCAGGCTCGCTTCTGCGCTTACAGGACATGGCCCAGGTCGAGCTCAAGCTGGAGGATCCGTCCACAATTTCCAAAGCGGACGGCAACACGAGCATCGACATGGTAATCACGAAACAGACCGGCACAAACACCGTCACTGTTTCCGACGATGTGCGCGAGCAAATCGACAATATCCAGAATAATCTGCCAAGAGGGAAGATAACCGTCCTGTACGACAGCGCCGATTATATAAAACAATCTCTGAATCAGGTGGCAAAAAGCGCCTTCCAGGGTGCGCTGCTTGCCATCATCGTCCTCTATGTCTTCCTGCGTAATATCCGCACTACCCTGATCATCGGACTGAGCATACCCATTTCCATCATCGCCACTTTCTGCCTGCTCTATTTCACGGACATCACGCTGAACATGATGACCGTGGGCGGCCTGGGCCTCGGCGTCGGGATGCTCGTGGACAACTCCATCGTTGTTTTGGAAAACATTTACAGACATCGGCAGAGCGGCTATTCACGCGCCGATGCCGCTGTCAAAGGCTCGTCTGAGGTCAGCATGGCTCTCGTTGCCTCCACGCTGACGACGGTCGCCGTTTTTGTGCCGATTTTCTTCGCTGAGGGCATTGCCGCCATGCTCTTTGAGCAGCTGGCCATCACAGTCAGCTTTTCCCTGCTGGCCTCGCTCGTCGTCGCCATCACACTCGTGCCGATGCTCTGCTCCAAGTTGCTGAAGGTTTCGGTCAAAAAACACGAGGAAGATGAATTCGGCCTGATGATTCAGCAGCAAATGGGCATCGCGGGCGAAGAAGAGACCAAGCATCGTTTCCGCCTGCTGGGCAGGGTTTATGAGTCTTTTGATCGGGCTTTCGCCGGCGTAAACAAGTATTACGAGCGTATGCTCGCCTGGGCGCTGCGCCACCGCAAAACGATAGTCATCACATCGTTTATCGCTTTTATCCTCTGTCTCTCTTCCGTGGCTCTCGTCGGCCAGGAATTCATCCCGGAAACGGACGAAGGTTTTATCACGGTGGAGGCCACCCTGGCCCAAGGGGCAAAAGTGAACGACGCTATCGTGGTCATGGACGAATTGGAAGCCAAAGTGCGCGCTATCCCGGAAATCAGCCGCGTGTTCATTGAGGCCGGCTCATCGAGCGCGCTGTCCGGAGGCGAAAATTACGGCGCTCTCTACATTGAACTCGTGCCGCTGGCGGAGCGGAAGCTGGGAGCCAAAGACGTCATGGAGCAGATCCGCCTGCTCGTGCGCGATACGCCGGGAGCGGAAATCAGCGTGAGTTCCATGTCCTCCATGGGGCTGGGCGGCACAGGCGCCCCGCTCAGCATCGCGCTTTACGGCGACGACCTGGAGACGCTGAAAGGCATCGCCGATGATTTCGTGGAAATTGTGAAGACGGTGGAAGGCACACGCGAGGTCGCCTCCAGCTACGCGGACGGGGTGCCGAAAGTCAGCGTGGCCATCAGCCGCGACCGGGCCGCGCAACTCGGCCTGACTGCGGCTCAGATCGGACAATCCGTGCGCAGTGTCATTTCCGGCGCAACGGCAACACAATTCCGCACAGGCGGAACGGAAATACCGGTCGTTATCCGCGGGGACAGCTATTATGAAGAAAACCTGGCCGCCCTAGGGCAAATGCCTGTGAACCCCTCCGGGCAGGTCAGCCTGGATCAGGTGGCGGACATCGTGGTAAACCAGGGTCCGATCAGCATCAACCGCATTGACCGCGAAACAACCTTGAGCGTGTCGGCGGACATCAGCGGCCGCGACCTCGGCTCTGTCTCCGCCGAAGTCCTGACGGCGATTTCCGCTTACAATATGCCGGACGGATACCGCTTTGAGATGGGCGGCATGACGGAGACGATGACGGACGCTTTCAGCGATCTCCTCCTCATGCTCGTTTTGGCCATCTTGCTCGTTTACATGGTCATGGCTTCGCAATTCGAGTCCCTGCTCTATCCCTTCATTATCATGTTTTCCATGCCTCTCGGCCT
>JAISQG010000231.1 GCA_031274335.1 Gracilibacteraceae bacterium | reverse complement strand
GCCGCCGGCACTGAACCGCCCGTCGCGGGTGGGCCGGGTGTCTGGCACCGGGTGAGCCTGCGCGGCGACGCCGTGCTGGAATCCGTGGTAAACGAATTGCTGACATATCCCGAAGTGCTTTATGTCGAACCCAATTACATCATCCGCCTCAGCGAAGACGAGAGCGCCGCTGAAGACGCCGCGATCCGGGCGGCGGCCCTCCTGCCGTCTCTCGAGCCTTATCAGTGGAAACGCAACGACCGGCTGGATTACGGATACGGCGTGCAGGCCGGGCTGGCCGCCGCCGCGCCGTACAATAACGGCGCCGGCATTGTTGTCGCCATTTTGGACACAGGCCTTTACTCCGATCATCCCGACATTAAAGACAATGTATACAATCCGGCTTTGCACCGGGATTTCACCGGCGACAATCCGAACGCCTTGCAGGCTATAGACACCAGCGGGCACGGCACCAGGATGGCCGGCATCATCGCCGGCAAAAACACCGGTTTGGCCACATCCGCCATGATACTGCCGCTCAAAATAATGGACAGCAATGGTGTGGGACAGACCGCGGCCTACCTAATGGCGCTGGATTATATCGCCGAGCTTAACGCCGACCCAGCGCACCGAGTCGTTGACATCGCGAACATAAGTTTTTCCGGCTCCGGTTACTCGCAGGCGCAGGCGGAAGCTGTCGCCAAGGTCTGGCAGCGGGATATTCTCCTTGTCGCCGCCGCCGGCAACGGCTCCGCTCCCAACGAAGAAACGTCCTACAGCTATGGCTCCCCCTCGTACCCCGCCGCTTTCACCAATGTCATCGGCGTCATGTCCTCCACCAAAGACCCGAAGGCCGAGGACGGAAGCGTGCTGGCCGCCACCTCCAACTGGGACGTCGCGCCGGAAAACGACATTGAATACGAGGTAATGGCGCCGGGCGCGGACATCTGGAGCTTGGAGCATTACGGCGACGGTTATATAAGATCCGACGGCACCTCCAACGCGGCGGCGGTGGTGAGCGCCATGGCCGCCGTCCTCAAATCGCATTTGGAGAATAATTCCATGGAGGCCGGCAATACGGTCCTCTGGGATCGCATCACCGGCAACACGGATTCCATCAGGGGCTTCACTGACAGGAATGGCTCGGTACTGTATTTTCATCAGGTCAATCTCCATAGAATGCTCTCTCCCATGCCGGCTGTCCGGGCCAAAGTCCGTCTGCTGCCCGGCACGCTCCGGGGACAACTGGTGCCAAACCGGGACAACCCGCTCTCCATCACGGCCCAGAGTACCCGCGGGCATTTTGCCAATCTGGTCTTGCACCTCGCGGCCACGGCACCCGACGGCACGCCGCTGACCGCCGTCGCGGATCCCATTGTTCTGCCTGATTTGCGCGGAACGGAGAAATTCGACTGGCCGATAAAATTAACCCTGCCGGAGAATTACGCTCATTCCGCCGTCAATCTGACGCTCTCGCTCACGGGTGACATTGTTGATGAAACCGGTGCCGTAATCGGCGCGATTGATGAGGCTTCCACCCGCGCAAACTTCTCTTTGGAGGTGCTGAAGCTCTCCGTCCTGCGCCAGGGAATTCTGGACGCCGCTTTCGCGAGCGGCTCCGTCTATACGCTGAATCCCGCCGCTAATGTCTGGATTCTGACGGAAGACGTGATTGTGCCCGCGGGCAAATCGCTGACCGTCCCGCCGGGCGTCCGCCTCTTGTTCAACACGGACAGCGAAATCATCAGCCGGGGCACGGTCACAATCGGCGGAAGCGGAGGCGGTACGCAAAATTACGCGACATTGCTGCCTTTCGACCTGGATGGCAACGGAGAAGGCTTCGTCGGCATTCGGAACGAGGGCGGAAGAACCTCCATCGATTACGCGCTGATCGAAAACCCGCTGATCAGCGTTGATGAGATCTCCCACGCTTATTTCTCCGGCGTGACTCCCCATTATTTTGACGATCCGCAGGCCGAGCCGCAGCGCGTCGCCGCTAAGAGCATGAAATATTCCGAAGTTTTTGACATGTACGGCGCCGTCTTTGACGCTCCGGCTGATAAATGCGTTTTCAACGAGATTTATGACGTATCATTTTACAACGGACAGATTACGAATTCGCTGTTCCTCAACGCCAGCGATCCGGTCGGCGCGCCGAGCGTCATATACAATTACGCCTTCGGCGTCGATCTGGAGCAGCTCCGCCCCGCGGCGAACGGCGACTTCATTTATCGGACCGTTAACAATCGCGATTACGCTGATTTCGGCGGGCAGGCCCAATTCCGCCAGTTCCTCGCCTCCTATCTCAGCCTGTACGGCGCGCCCGTCTCTCCGGCCGCCGTCACGTACACAGTCAGCGCGACGACTGATATCTACAATGTTTCCGACGACGTGTACGGAACCTATGCCTATCATTTGCCCTCTTACAGCGCGCCGCAATACAGCCAGGTCGTCGGCGGAGCGCAGTTTAACTCTCTGCTGGACAATTTGCAGAGAACCGCCACTCATTTCAATCACAACGCCGTCATGACGACCGTTCGTTTCGCGACAGAAGACAATCTCACATACAGAATCAGCGATAATTACCACAATCTCGCGAACGAGGCCCTTAACTTGCTGCAGTTGAGCAATAGTCTGGCCGACATGAAAACATCTCCGTCCGCCACGCTTTTGCATGACGATTACCCCAGCCTCGCGCTGGCGGGAGGCTGCCCGCCCTTTATCACCAAGGTGGAGGCGGAAAGCGGCATCAGCGCCTCGCAGCTGGGCGGCGCTTATATGCGTAAAAACGTGACTCTCTTTTTCAACACCGCTTTAGCCGTGGCCAACCCGGAGGCGCTGGTCACCGTGCTGAATGAGCCTTATTACAGCCCTCCCCGCCTGGAACGCGGCTCATGGTCACATGTGCTGGGTTCATCCTCCAGCGAGTGGAAGGTTTCCCTCACGCTGCGCCGGCAATCTGAACCGAGCGAATATTCTCTCTTTTTAGCCGCGGCCGGTTTGACTTGGGCGGAGGACAACTGGCTCGTCTCGTCTACGGATATTCGTTTGCATACTTTCCCGCGCAAACCGACCGGCGGCAGCAGCAACAGCGGAGACGGAGGCGGTGGAGGTGGCGGCGGCGGCGGCAGCGGATATGCCGTGCCTCCCGGCGCGCCTCAGCCTTTCCCGGTTGTGACGAATACTCCGCGCATTTACGGCGCGGATCGCGTCGCCACCTCCGTCGAGATCTCGCATTACGGATGGAAAAACAGCGACACGGTTATCCTGGTTTCCGGCAATCAGGAAAATCTGATCGACGCCCTGACGGCTTCCACTCTGGCCGGCCAGGAAAAATGCCCCATTCTCTACGTCACAAACGGCAAGATGAGCCAGACCGTCCTTGATGAAATAAAATGGCTGGCCGTGAAAAAAATCTATGTCATCGGCGCTCTGCCGACGACGATTCCCAGCGAGCTGAACCGCCGCTTCCCCGATGCCGAAGTGAAAGTGCTGAAAGGACAGACCCGCGTAGAAACAACCAAGCTGGTCAACCGCGAAATCAAAAACCCGAACGGCGTGTTCATAATCGGTTATAACGCCGTGCCGGACGCGCTTTCGGCCGCGGCTTTCGCCGCCGCTCATGGATATATTTTCCATTTAGCTGATCCCAGCGGCAATGTAAGCGGCTTGACGGAAAGCTCCGGCTACATCCTCGGCGGCACGGCGCTTGTCAAAGATTACGGCGATTTCCGCCGCCTGGCCGGTTCAGACCGTTACGCCACGAACGCCGTAATCTGCGACGCTTTGCCTTTCAAATTCAACAAGGTCTTTACCGCCAGCGGCGTTTCTCTCGTGGACGCCCTGCCCGGAGCGTCTCTGGCCGCCCTGACCGAATCCCCGATTTTCCTCATCCCGGGCACGGCAAACTACACTATTCCAAGCAAATACGTCACCAAAGACACCGAACTCATCGCCTTTGGGGGATAACCGCGCGACCGCGCGTAGCGATGCAGGGAGCGCGGTTATCGGCAGCAACACACCGCCTGGAGAAAAACTGATGTGTGCTAGCTTGCGTCAGGCGGTGATGTTGCAACGAGGCAGGGCGCGCGACCGCGCGTAGCGATGCAGGGAGCGCGGTTTCACAAGTCCCAATCTGCCGTAACCCGCCATAGTTTCAATTCAAGGACTGGCGGGACGGCAGCTAA
>JAISQG010000227.1 GCA_031274335.1 Gracilibacteraceae bacterium | reverse complement strand
CTTCCGATCTCGGAACGCTGCGGACGGAGCGGGAAATGAACACCTCTTACAACCGCGAAATAACGCAGGCGCAGAATTACACGGAAACGGGCGATTTTGCTCCCGCCGCCCAAACCATTGCGGAAGCGCGCCTTCTTCTGCTGCAGCGGATCGAGGCTTACAGGCAGGAAACGCTGCGTCTTTACCGTCAGCGAGACTATGACGCTTGCATCGCCTATGCCTTGTAACGACTGCGAGACGAATATTGAGTGACGGGATGGTTTTATGGCACGGATAATAGCTTCATCCTATGAAATATTAGAGCAAATCGGCGCGGGCGGCGGCGGGGTCGTTTATTTGGCGCGCCATTTGCGGCTGGGCAAATACATCGCTGTCAAGGCCGACCGGCGCAAATTATCCGCTAAAGCGGAAGAAGCGCTGCGCCGTGAGGCGGACACGCTGAAAAACCTCAGCCATACCTATATCCCGCAGGTGTACGATTTTGTGGCCGAAGGCGAAACGGTGTACACCGTCATGGATTTTGTCGAAGGCGAAAGCCTGAACAAGGCGCTGGAGCGCGGTGAGCGTTTTGCTCAGACTCTGGTGATCACCTGGGCACGCCAATTGCTGGAGGCGCTCTGCTATTTGCACAGCCGCCCGCCGCATGGCATCCTGCACAGCGATATCAAACCGGCGAACATCATGCTGACACCCGAAGGCGATATCCGCCTCATCGACTTCAATATCGCCTTGGCACTGGGGGAGGAAGGGGCAGTGGCGGTAGGGCGCAGCCACGGTTATGCCT
Organism: Gracilibacteraceae bacterium; assembly: GCA_031274335.1. GTDB lineage: Bacteria > Bacillota > Desulfitobacteriia > Desulfitobacteriales > Syntrophobotulaceae > JAIRRL01. The sequence continues at coordinate 1,954 of JAISQG010000227.1, read as the reverse complement.
CGCCGGAGCATTATCAGGTGGCGCTCACGCCGGAAAGCGCCACCGCTGAGGCTGCGCGGCTGACCACGCTACCGGATTCCGCCCCGGACAGCAATGCTTCTGGCTCCGCTTCTTCCCGGAAAGCCCTGCTGGACGCACGCTCGGATGTGTACAGCCTGGGCGCGACGCTGTACCATCTGCTCACCGGCCGCCGCCCGGCCGCGCAGGCCGGAGACATCGTCCCGCTCACGGCGGCGGAAGTCAGCCCCGCCCTGGCCGCCGCCGTCAACAAAGCAATGGCTGCAGCGCCGGAGGCGCGGTTTCAGACGGCGGCGGAGATGCTGTCGGCACTGAATCATCTGCATGAAAACGACCCGCGCTGGCGACGGCATAAGAGGGACATCCGGGTGACGGCCGCCGTGCTGGCAGGGTGCTTTCTGATCAGCAGCTTTATCTCCTTCCTGGGTTTAAGTCGGATGGAGCGCCTGCAAAGCGCTTACGCCTTGGCGGAATACTCGGCCGGCGCTTTGCGGGACGGCGACGTGACTTCCGCCGTAAGCATGGCGCTGGAAGCTTTGCCGCCTCCGGACGGGCTTTTTGTGCCCCCCTATGCGGCGCAGGCGCAAAAGGCCTTGGCCGACGCGCTGGGTGTCTATGATTTATCCGGCGGCTACAAGCCGCATCGCACTGTTGAACTTCCGTCCGCTCCCCTGCAAACGGCGCTATCTCCCGACGGCTGCGCAGCGGTCGCCGTCTATGCCTATGAAGCCGCCGTCCTGGACATGGAGAGCGCGCAAATCACCGCACGCCTCCCCGTTCTCCGTTCCGCGCTGGCCGAGGCTGAATTTCTCAGCGATGACGTGCTGGTCTATGCCGGGGAAAACGGCCTCACCGCTTATGACACTGCCCGGCAAACTCCGCTGTGGACAGGCGCTCCGGCGACCAGCGTGACGGTATCCGCTGACGGCGGCGCCGTGGCCGCCGTTTACAAAGACGAGGACTATGCGAATGTCTATGACGCGGATGGCCGAATCACAAACGATGTTTCGTTTGGTGGCCGCCGGCAGTGGGTCGCCGCCGGCGATGAATTCGCCAATCCGCGGGACAATCTGTTCGCACTGAACCGGGACGGCACCTTGCTCGCTGCCAGCTTTGCTGACGGAAGCCTCGCGCTGTTCGACCTGCGCGGCGGCGCGCCGCTGGAGCTGCTGGAGTCCTCTGATTTTACGCATTTTGAAGGCGGATTCTCCGGGCCATATTTCGCTTTTTCCGCAACCGGCCCGCAGGAATCGGTTTTTGCCGTCGTCGATACCGTCTCCCGCGTCCAGACCGGCGGCTTTCAGGCGGAGGGGCGCTTCAGCGTTTGGGCCGGCGAAGACGGGATTTTTGTTTCGGCGGACAATCTGATTGTGGAAATCGACCCGGCGAGCGGCGAACAGCGGGAGGCGGCCTATACCGGCGCGGATGTGCTGGCTTTTGCGCGCGGCTCGCTGCGCACGGCGGTAACGACGGCGGCTGGCGGCAGCTCATTTTTTGACGATGCCGCCGCTCCGCTGGGTGAGTACGAGGGGGATTATCCGGCGGATTTTGTGCGGATCGCCGGTGAATACGCTCTGATCGGCGGGCGGGACACACCCATTTTGCGAATATTCCGTTATGACGACCGGGCGGAGGCCGCTTTTTTCACTTATGATTCCGCCTACGCTCACGATGAGGCGCGGGTCAGCGCCGACGGTTCGCGGCTCATGCTGTTTTCGCACCGCGATTTTCGCCTGTATGGCCCCGACGGGGAATTGATCAGCGCAACCGCCATCCCGGAGGCGGCTGGTGTCCGGGACCAGCAGTATGCGCGGGCAAGTGGCAATCTGGCCGTGCTGTACCGGGATGCCCTGCGACTTTATTCGGGACGGAGCGGCGAACTGCTGTTGGAAAAAACCGGCCTTTTATCCGTGTTTTACGCCCCGTATGGCATCAG
>JAISQG010000209.1 GCA_031274335.1 Gracilibacteraceae bacterium | reverse complement strand
TGCCAACATTTTAGCATGCGGCGCCCCGATTAACAAGACGAAAAATCCAAAAAAAGCCAATTATATTGGCTTTCTGCTCTCGCCGTGTTATCATGCCCTTGCGACAATGCCATACGACTTCAGCGAAAAAGCCGGCTTTATGCACGGCTTTTTTTTTGAAATCTCTTGTATTTTCTCCGGGATTTGCGTACAATAGGCGTAACAGGAATTTTTTGCTGAAAGAGTCTTTTATCATCGGAATCAACCCGCCCAAGTCCCGATATGGGCTCGACTAACCATCAGAGCGGGTCTGGCAACCCTATTCAGAGGGGCTGTCTCGTTCAACAGGCAAGGAACAAAAGAAAGGACTGGAACATATGAGAAACATGAAAATTTCCCCCCGCCTTATTATCACGTTTTCCCTGATAGCTCTGCTGGGCCTTGTAGTGGGAATATTTGGCATTTGGGGCACGTCCAGGCTGAACTATGAAGTGGATACAATGTACGCCGTTGACTTGCATGTCATGGATGCCATCGCTTCCTTGCGCCATGATTTTCAGGCTATGCGGGCCGATATTTACAGAGCGGCCTTTAACTTCCAGGACGCGGCCAGTCTGGAAAGCAACATATCCTCCGTGCAGGCGAGCGTCGCCAGCGTTGACCAGAAGCTGGCCGACTGGAAAAATCTGGATCTGGACGAAGATTCCCTGGCTCTGTGGAATCAATATTCATCCACGTGGAACGCCTACGAACAGAACCTTGATTCGTGGTACGCGGCCATGCGCCAGCAGAATGAAGCCCAGATCGTCTCTTCGATGGACAGCCTGAGAAACCAGGTGAATACCATGATTGACCAGGGTCAGCAGGCGATCGAAAAAGCGCGCGCCAGCGCCGCCGCCAGAAGCGAAAGCACGACGACTCTGACCAACACTCTTTTCGCGGTGCAGATCGGCATCATAGCCGTGGCTCTTGTCGTGGCCGTCATCCTGGCTGTCTATATAGCCAGGATCATCAGCCGGCCTCTGCGCCTGATGATGCGCTTTTTGCAGCAGACGGGCGAGACCGGCAATTTGGAATTTTCTGAGGAAGACTGGCGGCAAATGCGCGCGGCGATGGCGTACCGGGACGAAATCGGTTTGTCGCTGGCGGCTTTCGTCAAAATGCTTGAGCAATTCGTTTACTACGGCAAATGCCTTTCGGCCGTGGCGGCGCGGGATATGACCCTGAAAGTCAAAACCCTGAGCGAGCGCGACACTTGCGGCAACGCGCTCCGGGATATGCTGGATAACCTGAATGAAAGCTTCGGCGAAGTCAATATGTCCGCGTCTCAGGTTTCTTCCGGCGCGGAACAGGTGGCGCAGGCTTCGCAGAACCTGGCGATCGGCGCCAGCGAGCAGGCGGCGACCATTGAGGAATTTTCGGCCACCATCACGGAGATCCAGGGCATGGCGGATGAAAATACCAAAACCTCCACAGCGACGCTGGACGACGTGCATGAGGCCGGGCGGCTCATGGACGACTGCACGAACGAAATGGACCGCATGCTGCGCGCCATGCAGGACATCGACGAAAAATCACAGAGCATTTCCCGCGTCATCAAAGTGATTGACGACATCGCTTTCCAGACGAATATTCTGGCCCTCAACGCCGCCGTGGAAGCGGCCAGAGCGGGGCAGCACGGCAAAGGCTTCGCGGTCGTGGCCGACGAGGTGCGCAGCCTGGCCTCCAAATCCGCCGACGCGGCCAAGGAAACGGCCGCCTTGATTGAGAGCAGTTCGCAGAGCGTGGATATGGGCAATAATATTGTGGAGAAGGTGAATGAAAGCCTTCGGGCCGTCGGCGACATATCCGTGAAAAACGCCTCCTCCATCGAAACGCTGTATAATTCTTCCCGTCGCCAGAGCGACGCGATGGCGGAAGTCACGGTGGCGATCACTCAGCTTTCCGGCGTGGTGCAGTCGAATTCCGCCACCTCGGAACAAACGGCGGCCTCAGCGGAAGAAATGTCCTCGCAGGCCGCGCTGTTGAATGACATTGTCGCGCGGTTCAAGCTGCGGGAAACGCTTATGGATTGATTATCTGAATTCTGTATATGTATATAGCACACAGAACAAATGACGAAAATCCCGAGCGCACACAAACGGTTTTTGAGCACCTGGTAGGCACCGCAAAACTGGCGTTTGAGTTTGCCGATTCATTTGGTTGCGGTGAATTGGGCAAGAGCATTGCGTTAGCTCATGACATCGGCAAATACTCCTGTGCGTTTCAGGATCGTATTCATGGAAAACCCATCAGGGTTGACCACAGTACCGCAGGCGCGCAGGCGCTTTATGGAAAAAACAAAAACGCGCTTGGCTTGTTGGCCGCCTACTGTGCGGCAGGACACCACACAGGGCTTCCGGACGGCGGCATCCAATCGCAGCCGCGCAACATTCCCGGCTCACTTTATTGCCGCCTGTCAGAACAAGTTCCCGCATATGAGATCTATGAAAAAGAGATAGAATTACCCGTATTACACCCTCCGAAAATTGATCTTAAAAGTGGTTTTCAAGCGGCGTTTTTGACGCGAATGCTTTATTCCTGTCTTGTCGACGCGGATTTTTTGGATACCGAAAGCTTCATGCAAAATGCCGCGCGAAAAACTATATGTTTTGACTTGGAGAATCTGCGTGAAAAACTTAACGCTTATGTAAAACCGTGGCAAAATCCAAGTGGCGAGCTTAATAAAAAACGAACCGAATTGTTAAACGCTTGCCTAGAAAAAGCCGAATCAGAACCAGGTCTTTTTACGCTGACGGCGCCGACCGGCAGTGGGAAAACGGTCGCCAGCATCGCCTTCGCGTTGAATCACGCCGCCTTGCATAAAAAACAGCGGATCATCTATGTCGTTCCTTATAACACGATTATCGAACAAAATGCCGCCGTTTATGCGGGTATTTTTGGTGATGAAAATGTATTGCAGCACCACAGCGGCATAAATTATGCAAATGACGAGAACGCGCCGGACTATATAAAGCTGCTGGCCACCGAAAATTGGGACGCGCCGCTGATTGTAACCAGTTCTGTGCAATTTTTCGAGAGCTTGTTTGCCAATAGATCAAGTAAATGCCGAAAACTGCACAATATCGCGAATTCGGTTCTTGTTTTTGATGAGGCGCAGATGATTCCTCCGGATTATCTGATTCCCTGCACGGCGGCAATAAAAGAACTCGTGACAAATTACGGCTGCACCGCCGTTCTTGCCACCGCGACACAGGCAAGCCTGGAAACATATTTCGCGCCGCTGACGGCGACGGAAATAGCGGATGATCCTAAAAATCTTTACACAGCCTTTAAGCGCGTAACATATGAAATATTATCTGACAAATTAACGCTTGATATGTTGGCGGAACAGCTGAAAAACCACCCCCGGGTTCTGTGCGTTGTAAACACCAGAAAAACAGCGCAGGAATTGGCGGAACTCACGGGAGCGCTTCATTTGTCCACAACTATGTATCCCGCGCACCGAACCCTCGCGCTCGATGAAATTCGCGGAAAATTAGAAAGGGAGGAGGAATGTCGCGTAATCAGCACAAGTTTGATAGAAGCAGGCGTAGATGTGGATTTTCCCGCTGTATATCGTGAAAAATCCGGGCTCGACAGCATTATCCAAACCGGTGGCCGGTGTAACCGGGAAGGAAAGCGAAACGCGGAGGATTCTGCTGTAACGGTATTTGAACTTGACGGAAGATCGTATCGGGGGATAAGCCTAAACGTTGCCGCCTATGAACATGTAAAAAACAATTATCAGGACATTTCCAGCCTGAACGCCGTGGCCGCGTACTTTGATCAACTGCATTATCTGATAGGCAAAGACGGACTTGGCAAAGACGTTGTGGAGAATTTTGACAAAGGCATAAAGAGCTGTTCTTTTCCCTTTAAAACAATCGCCGAATCGTTTCGATTAATATCTGACGCAACGGAAACCATCTATGTTTTGCATGAACGCCCTGACTTGGAGCAGGGCTTGCGAGGCGGAGAGAGAAGCCGCGCCCTGTTCCGCGAGCTGCAAAAATACGCCGTGTCCCTATACGCATACGACATTCAAAATATAAGAACATTTGAGCGGCTGGACGAAAACGTAATTCTGTTCAATGGTATGTACAGTTCAAAATTCGGCGTCAGTCTTCACGAAATCACAGGGCAAGCAATCATCTTTTGAGAGGAGGAAGAAAAATGGCGTTCACCTTGGAGATAAGCGGGGATTACGCCTGCTTTTCCCGGCCGGAGCTGAAAGTTGAGCGGGTGAGTTACGACGTCATAACGCCGAGCGCCGCCCGCGGGATATTTGAGGCAATACTCTGGAAACCGGCCATAAAGTGGGTTATCGACGAAATCTGTATATGCAAGCCGATAAAGTTTGAAAACATTCGCCGCAATGAGGTGCAGAGCAAGGCGAGCAGGCGTGCGACCATAGCGGCCAGTGAAGACCGCACGCAACGTGCCGCGATGGTCTTGAAGAATGTGTGTTATGTTGTAACCGCTCATTTTGAAATGACCAGCCGGGCTGGTGAACCCGACAGCGAAGCAAAGTTTGCCGCCATGTTTGAGCGAAGAGCGATAGCCGGGCAAACGTTTAACCAGCCTTATCTTGGCACAAGGGAATTTCCGGCAAAATTCCGGTTGATAAGCGCCGGCAAAAGCGAAGTCGATACAATAAAAGAGACGCGCTCTCTTGGGATTATGCTCTATGATCTTGACTATG
>JAISQG010000078.1 GCA_031274335.1 Gracilibacteraceae bacterium | reverse complement strand
CGTGATTCAGCCGGCGGAAGTCCTGACCGGAGCGAGCGGCGCGCGGATGCCCGTCTTTTACTCGCTCGGCAACTTCATCTCCGACCAGCGCCTGGAAACCCTGGACGACATCCACACCGAGCAGGGCATGATCGCTTGGCTCAAATTGCGTTGCGGCGCGGACGGGCGAGTGGAAGTGGTAGAAGCCTGGTACGAGGCCACCTGGGTCATGAAAAAATTTCACAGCGACGGCCGGCGCATATACGAAATCATTCCCTCGGCCCAAGCCCTCGCCGCCCCGGAAGATTATCCGCTGCTGAACGAAGCCGATTTCGAGCGGATCCGCGCCGGCGTCCGGCAAACGGCGGAAATCATTCCGGCCGACCTCCGGCTGCACAACTGACGTTCGGTCACGGTGGACAGGAAGAAAAATTGCATCGGGGTGTCTTGCCATTTATCCGTTTCCGTGCTACAATAATTCTCGGCCAAACTTTCGCCCGCCGGGGATCCAACCCCGCTGACGGCGTCAAGCACATGCCGGCAACAGCATATCGATCATCTCTGGGGTCAGGTGAAATTCCTTACCGGCGGTACAGCCCGCGAGCCGTAAGGGCTGTTGCGAAATTCGTAACAGTTCTCGAGGCAGATCCGTTGCAACTGCGGAGCCGACAGTTAAAGTCTGGATGGAAAGAGATTGCGCTTCCGAAGCCTCGGCTCCGGAGGCGTCACGTCTGTTGCCGTTCGCGCCCCGGAAATCCGGGGCGTTTTGTTTTGGGAGGAAATAATGACGGACGAAAACCATATGCGGCGGGCACTGGCTTTGGCCGCGCTGGCCGGGGGGCGCACGAGTCCCAATCCGATGGTTGGGTGCGTTATCACGCGGGACGGCGGCGTAATCGGCGAGGGCTACCACCGGCGGGCCGGGGAACCCCACGCCGAAATTCTGGCCTTGCGTGCGGCCGGCGAGCAGGCGGCGGGCGCCGATGTTTACGTTACCCTTGAACCCTGCTCTCATTCCGGGCGCACGCCGCCCTGCTGCGATGCCCTGATCGCGGCCGGGGTGCGGCGCGTCGTCTGCGCCATGATCGACCCGAACCCCCTTGTTTCCGGCCGGGGCGCGAGCCGGCTGCGCGCGGCGGGCGTCACCGTCGAAACCGGGCTGCTAGCGGCGGAGGCGGCGCGGCTCAACGAGGCTTTCATAAAGGCGATAACGCAGGGCCTTCCTTTTGTCCTATACAAATGCGCCATGACGATGGACGGCAAAATCAGCGCCTCCTCCGGCGACGCCCGCTGGGTCACGGGCCCCCGCGCCCGCCGTTACGCTCATGAACTGCGTAATCACCATGACGCGGTCATGGTGGGCAGCGGCACGTTAAGACAGGACGATCCCGCCTTAACATGCCGGCTGCCCGGCGGGCGCGACCCGGTGCGCCTTGTCGTGGACGGAGGGCTGTCCGTCCGCGGCGAGGCTAAGGTGCTTGCCTCCGGCTCTCCCGGCTCCCTCTGCGTCCTCGCCGCGTCCGCCCGCGCGCCGGCCGGGCGCCTCGCGGCCCTCCGCGCCCGCCCCGGCGTCGAAGTATGGCATTACGCGGACGCGGAGCATGTGCCTTTGCCGGATCTGATGCGCGACGTGGCGCGGCGGGGCTGGAACAGCGTCCTGCTGGAAGGCGGCGGCGAGCTGGCGGGGCATATGCTCGCCGCCGGCCTGATCGACAAAGCGGAATTTTTCATAGCCCCGAAATTCATCGGGGGCACGGGCCCCTCCCCGCTCGCCGGGCTGGATTTGGGCCAAATGGCGGACGCCGTGCCGCTGGGCGCCCTGAGCGCGGAATTTGTCGGGCCTGACCTCAAAATCAGCGCCTATGTGAACGGCAATGTCAATTAATTTCAATTTTTCGCGGGCGGAGGGTGAAAACAATGTTTACCGGCATCATTGAAGAAACGGGCGTCCTAGAGCGGATCGACTTCCGGAGCGAAAGCGCCCTGCTCACGGTCAAAGCGGCGCGGGTGCTGTCCGGCACGGTCACGGGCGACAGCATCGCCGTCAACGGCGCCTGTCTGACCGTCACTTCCGTCGGCCAAGGCCGCTTCACAGCCGACGCCATGCCCGAAACTCTTCGCAGCACGGCTTTCCGGTCGCTGGGCCCCGGCGCTCCCCTCAACCTGGAACGAGCCCTCACGCCGACCTCTCGTCTCGGCGGCCATATAGTCAGCGGGCATGTGGACGGCGTCGGCGTCCTGCGGCAAAAAACAGCGGCCGGTGTCGCGGAACTCCTTACGGTCGAGGGGCCGCCGGCAGCGCTGCGCTTTATGATCCCCAAAGGCTCCGTGGCTTTGGACGGCATTTCGCTCACGCTGGTGACGGTGACGCCTCCCGTGTTCACCGTTTCCGTCATCCCGCACACGTTGCGGGAAACGACGCTCGGCCGCGCGCGGCCCGGCACCGCCTTCAACCTGGAAACGGATATCCTCGGCAAATATGTCGCGCATTTTCTGCGCGTTCCCGGAGCGCTCGCGCCGCCGGCGGAAACAGGCGGCCTGACGCTGGAGTTTTTGCGGCAAAACGGATTTTAATCACTGTTAAATAATATCATCGGAGGAATATAATGGAATCAACAGGCACTGTTTTCAACACCATCGAGGAAGCCTTGGCGGATATCCGCGCCGGCAAAATGATCGTGGTCGTCGATGATGAAAATCGGGAAAACGAAGGCGACCTGATCATGGCCGCTGAAAAGACGACGCCTGAAAGCATCAATTTCATGGCCACCTACGGACGGGGCCTCATTTGCGCGCCGCTGACGGCGGAGAAACTGACGGAACTCCGGCTGCATCAAATGGTCGATCACAACACCGACCCGCACGGCACGGCTTTCACCGTCAGCGTCGACGCGTCCTCCAGCACGACCGGTATTTCCGCTTACGAACGCGCGGAAACCGTTCGCGTTCTCGCCGCGCCGGGCAGTCGCCCGGACGATTTGCGCCGGCCGGGGCATATTTTCCCGCTCCAGGCGCGGGAGGGCGGCGTCCTTGTCCGCACGGGTCACACGGAAGCGGCGGTCGATCTGGCGCGCCTGGCCGGTCTGAGGCCGGCGGGAGTGCTGTGCGAAATCATGAAGGACGACGGGACGATGGCCCGCGTTCCCGATCTGACGCTGTTCGCCCACAAGCACGGCCTCAAATTTATCACGGTCAAGGATCTGATCCTTTACCGCCGCCGGCACGAAAAGCTGATCGAAGTCACGGAAAAAATTGACCTGCCGACGGAGTACGGGCATTTCAGCGCCGTCGCCTACCGCAGCTCCATCGACCGGAAGGAACACCTGGCCATGATCAAAGGCGAAATCGGCGACGGCGAAGCCGTCCTCGCGCGCGTTCATTCCGAATGCCTGACCGGCGACGTTTTTCACTCCAGTCGCTGCGACTGCCGCGACCAGCTGGCAGCCGCCCTGTCCAGGATTGAGCGCGAAGGGCGCGGCCTTCTGCTGTACATGCGCCAGGAAGGGCGGGGCATCGGCCTGTTTAACAAAATCAAGGCCTACAAGCTGCAAGAAGAAGGCCGGGATACGGTGGAAGCCAATCTGGATCTCGGTTTTGCTCCTGATTTGCGAGATTACGGCATCGGAGCGCAAATTCTGGCTGACCTCGGCGTGAAAAAAGTGCGCTTGATGACAAACAACCCGCGCAAAATAGTCGCTCTGGAAGGATATGGCATCGAAGTGCTGGAGCGCGTGCCGCTTGAAATCACACCCCGCCCGGAGAACAGAAAATATCTGGTAACGAAAAAATCCAAACTGGGCCATTACCTCTCCGCCGCCCAATAGAATCTCATCGTCTTAATTAAGGCTTTCGTTCAATTATTAACAGGAGGCGCAAATATGCGTAATGTCATTGAGGGAAAACTCCTCGGCCAGGGCCTGAAATTCGGCATCGTGGCCGCCCGTTTCAACGAATTCATCACGAGCAAGCTGATCGGCGGCGCGGAGGACGCGCTGCTCCGTCACGGCGTCGCACCGGAGAACATCGACCTGATCTGGGTACCGGGCGCGTTTGAAATCCCGCTGGTCGCCAAAAAAGCCGCGTTGTCCAAAAAATACGACGCCGTCATCTGCCTGGGCTCCGTTATCCGCGGGGCGACGCCCCATTTTGAGTATGTCAGCTCGGAGGTCAGCAAGGGCATCGCCCAGGTCACGCTTTCCACCGGGATTCCCGTGAGTTTTGGCGTGCTGACGACGGACAGCATCGAACAGGCGATCGAGCGGGCGGGAACCAAGGCAGGCAACAAGGGCTTTGACGCGGCCGTGACGGCCATCGAGACGGCCAATTTGCTGAAACAGTTTCCCGCGCCGGAATACAGAGTCTGAAATTGAGATGAGCGCTCGCGCTGACGGTTATGTTTCGTTAGGAACCGGAGTCTCGTTCAAGGCGCGGGTTTTGCGTCTCCCAGCAGCGCCTCTTGCTTGCCGGCCGAGGCGAGGAGCATGGCGGCGATGATAAGCGCGGAACCGGCGCCGAACGAAACCGTAAAGCGGTCATACCCGAAAAGGACGGAGAACACTACGGCAAAAACGGACTCCAAGCACAAAATGACCGCCGTCGTGCTGGCCGGAAGGCGGGCTTGGACGAATGTCTGAAAAAACGAGGCCAGCCCCGTGGCAAAAACTGTCAAAAACAACAAGCCTGGCAGGACGGCCGGCCAGTCAAGGGCGGCATGCGTCCCCTTTTCCACGCAAAGGGACGCCGCAGCGGAAAGCAGGGCGACTGTGCCAAGCTGAATAACGGTGAAATTTAAGGCCGGAAGCGCCGGGGCAAATCGTTCCAGGAGTATGAGATGCAGAGCGAAAAACAACGCGCCACAAACAGTGAGGGCGTCGCCGGCGTTCAGATTCAGCTCAGCGCCGAAGACCCCGGATATAAGGGCAGCGCCGGCAAAACTCAGCGGCGCGGTCAGCAGCGGTTTCCATGAAAATTTTTTCTTCAGGGGCATCATGGCGCATGGCACAAAAATCACATACAGGCCGGTAAACAAGCCGTTTTTCGCCGGGGTCGTCAGCTGGAGCCCAAAAGTCTGAACGGCGTAAGCAAAAAAAATGGCCGTGCCGACGATAACTCCGGCTTTCAAGGTTTTCCGGTCAAAAGGCGGGGCGGCAGCGGCGCGGCGGAAGGCGAGCAGCAGAAGGGCGCCAAAGCAGAAGCGGAAGGCCAGCAAAAACCACACCGGAAAATCGCCGTCAAGCAATTGTTTCAGCACGATAAAGCTAAAACCGAAAATAAGCGAAAACAGAACCATGACGGAGATAAGCCCTTGTTTTGACATGAAAAGCTCCTATACTGCGGCATTGCCGTTTATACAATGCTCATAGACAAACGCCTTTGCGTCGTCCGGATCATTGCTCCTGTAGTATTCCGTCAGACGCCGGACGAAGTCCGGCAGCTTCGCGGGCGGCACGGATATGACGCCCGCGCCGTTCGACACCATAATCTGATTGGCGGCGAGCATTGCCGCGCGCTTGTTGCCGTCATTGAACATCTGCCGCCGCATAAGGTGGAGCATGAGCGTGATCGCCCGCTCGGTCGCGCTTTGCTTTGCGCCCGCAATCCGCTTGATCTCGTCGCGCGCGTCGGCTTCAATAAGCAAATCCGGCGTGAACGATTCCCCGTCGCCCATCGTCACCCGGATGACATTGTTGCGCAGAAACCCGGCGTTGTACTCCGGCAGGCTATCGCCTACGTATTTGTGGATTTGGCAGACATAACTCAGGCTCATCGGGTAATCGGCGGTGGACAGAACGAACTGCCACGCGTGTTTTAAGTTGTTGATAATCATGGCGTCCTCAAACGTCATGCCGTTTATCACGCCCGCGTTTATCACGGAATAGGTGTCGGGATACGTGACGGCAAGCCCTTCGAGCCTCGCGCTTTTGAATATGAGGTCGACAATATTGCGTTTGGCAAAGAAGATGTTATCCTCAACCGTCATTTGATGTTTGTTTTCCACAGATCAACCCTCGTCATAATACTCATATGAATATATTTGCCTGTACAAAACAACAGTGTACACCGAAACGGGCGAAAGCGCAACGAAAATTCACGAACAATTCCCGTTCGCGTGCCGCTCTCCGCGATTCCGTCCTGTCATCATCGGTCAAAACCTCCCTTTTGTATTTTACTCACCCGCAGGTTAAATTAGTTGCAATTTTTTTATTTTTTAAAACACTTGAGTTCCGGCGGAGCTCTATGTTCAGAAAAATTGGTACAGGGAATACTTCGAAGATTGCTCTAAAGGAGGCGGCGTTGCCGATTACGTCATTGATTTTCACGATTTCAACCGCCCGGACAGAAAACGCTGGGTTGGCTGTTGCGGGCGGGTATTTCGCATATTGGTGACAGATGCCTGGCAAGAAACGCCTGACGGCTGATTCAGACCGAGAACCGCCGTTTTGCCCTCGGAATGTCTGAATTCCGGGCGGTCGAGGAATGTCTTGTCGAGCGCGAACAGCAGATCGCGCACCGCGGCGCCGCTCTTGCTCACGGCTTCGCGGACTTGCGGCGTTATGTTGCAGAAGTTCTGCTTCGGCGTTTCAAGTTTGTATTCGCAAAGGGTCATTGTGTGTATTTCTTCCTGATGAGCAAAATCCGGGGAGTTTTTTTCATATAGTCGGCGTATGGCTTACCGTATTTCTCCAAGCAGAACCGTTCCTGCATAATGAACATGGGGTATGAAGTAACTATGTTGACGACATTAAAATCCACAAAAACACGTTGTTGCCAATAACCGCAATCCCGATGCAAAGGACAAATCCCATGACTTGCATAGGGTTCCTGGAAATTCGGTAAATACCGCTTGTTATGGGCAGGTCAAGTTCTGCTTTTGAAAACTGCCACATTGCAAGGGTGGCAAGTGTCAGTCCGACGGCATACAATGCGTTGCCCGCCCAAAGCGTAAGGGGATTCATGGCTATCGGTACAAACAATGACACAAGCATAGCCGCATATTTGGAAATCATGCTTATGATGGTTGCGCCCTTTTCGAGATGAGAGCCTTGGGGCGTGTAGGTGAGTATCTTTTTGCGTTTATTCTTTGGCATAAACCTCATCGCCAAAGCGGTTACTGCGCCGTAGGCGATAAAGTACCAAAGTGTATTGCTTAGGCCGGGAATCAGTGTCATACACATTTCTCCTTTACATAGTGAATGTATTCATTCACATGATATACTTTTCCGTCTGCCCTGTCAATAGGTGAAATGAAAAAAAGCTATTCCAACCGAAAACAGTCGGTGATAGCCTTGGAACAATGTGAAGCGTTATGAAAAGGACACTACATTTTGCTTCCTTGCCTTTCAATGTGACGCATAAAAAAGTGCTATAAAGCGTCCCATCCCATGCCAATATCTTTATTGTCCGTTTTTAATACACACCTGCAAATGTCAGCCATTACCGGGGCATATGCCAAAATATGCTCATGAGCGTTTTGGGATGGCATATCGGAATGAATCGTGTTGGCAATCCCAAAAGTCAAGAACTTTACTGTTGTCTGAACATCGTCGCATTGAAAAATCCCTTGATTCACGCCCTGTTCTACAATAGGTATCATCAAATTCACAAAACGAATAATCACACTTTGCAATCGGGCAAAACTTATTTCCGGTTCTTTTTTGAACGTGGATTCAAACTCCTCGTGTTTGATTCCGTAATCAAGCAACCGCTTGACGGTGAGGTTAAACTTCTGGACAATGTTCAAATCATCTGTTATAGGTGCGCTGAGATGCTCGACAAACGAAGCGGCATAGAAATCGGACGTAGCAGAGAATATTTCTTGTTTAGATTTGAAATATCGATAGCATAATCCTTGCGCCACATTCATTCGCTCCGCTATGTCTTGTATGGTCGTGTTTTCATAGCCTTTTTCCTGAAATAGCCCCAAGGCAGTTTCAATAATCTCTTGTTTTCGGATTTCAGTGGGTTTTGTTATTCTGACCATAGCAAACCTCGTATCGAACAAGAATCAATTAAGCATAAATAAGTGAATGAATTCATTATCGCATATATCGCCAGGCCAGTCAAGACCCAAGACGCAGAGCGCAGTCTCAACAGACAAAGAGCCTATTGCCAAAACGCGTGTTTTTTGGTAAAATCGAAGTGAAAGCATTGGGGCCAAGCAGGATTTCGGGAGGTTTTATGCGGGTCAACGGGCAGCAGAGGGAACTGAAGGAACCGGTCACGCTTGCGGAGTATCTGCGGACGGAAGGGTATACGCCGGAGCGGGTTGCCGTAGAGTGGAACGGCGCCGTCGTTCCGCGGACGAATTACGGGACGGTGCGCCTGCGCGACGGCGACACGCTGGAAATAGTGCATTTCGTCGGCGGGGGATAATCTGCACCCGTTTGCCTGAAATGTCTTGACACAATGCGGTAATATGTTTAGAATGAAGTGGTTGACAAATAGCCGGGCCGAGGACGGCGCTCTTGATTGTTCACCAGGAAGGAAAGGTGCGTTTATAATGAGGAAAAAAATCACCGCCGCGCTGCTCATAACGATGATAGCGCTGTTTTTGGCTCCGGCCGGCGCCTGGGCCAGGGTGGAAATACTGCCGGATACCAACCCGGAAATAGTCGATGTGCTGGAATTCAAGGACATTCCCTCTCTGGTCTATAACCGCAACGACATGTTCATCGCCAGCGAGAATTCCCTGTATGTGCCGGGAGGCGGATCGGGCGCCGTGTTTACCGATCTGATCGCCCAGTTGCAGGCGGCGATGGCCGGTTATGTCGCACCGCGGCCCGACGGCTCCATTGGCTTCAATGACGCGGTCTGGGCGGCCCAGGGCCCGGCAGTGTACAAGGTGGCTTATGACGTTTACACGCTCCTGAACACGCAGATTGCGACCGTGCAAATGCAGGCGGCCAGCCTTTCCGCCACGATGAACTCTGTTTCCGGGCAGCTGGACAGCGCCTCCCTCAGCGTGGAAAAAGCCGGGGACAGCCTGGTGAGCGCGATGGAGGGATTGTACATTTCATATAATTCCCTGCGGGAGCAGCGCCTTGCCTTGGAGACCAAAAGGGCTCTGCTGGAAAAAAGCCTGGCCATTGCCCGGCTCCAGCAAAATCTGGGCATGAACATCACCATTGACGTCACGCGGGCCGAAATCGGGCTGCGCGAAATGGATAACGGCCTCACCCAGCTGAAAAACAGCGAGGAAGCCCTGGTTCGGCAAATTAACGTCAATATCGGCCAGGATGCCGGACACGCTTTGCGCGTGGGCAGCGTGCCCGTCATAAACAGCGAGGCCGTCTCCGCCATCGATTGGGCCGCGGACACGGAAAAATACTCCGACCGGAGTTATGACGTGCGCAGCGCCCTGCAAGCCGACGACGACCACGGAATAGCTTACGCGCGGGCCGGCTACAAAGAAAACATGCGCTCGCTCTATATGACGCTTATCGACAAACAGCGGGCGCTGGCTGTCGCGAGCGCCAGTCAGACCGCGGCCGGCCAGCAATTCGCTTTTGCCGCGCTTAAATACGAGCTCGGCATGATGTCCGAAGTGCAGTACCTGTCGGAAAAAAGCGCGTTTCAGGACGCGGATGCCGCCTATAAGACGGCTTATAACGATTTCTATCAAGCATACAACAATTATGAATGGGGAACGTTCGGCTTGACCGCTTCAAGCGGAGGAGCAGGCTGAAAAAGGAAAAAATAGCGTGAAGATCGGCCAAATCGCTGTTATTACCGACGGGGACGGCCAGCCGTCCAGCCCGGAGGCGGGGAAAAGCGTTCGGCTTTATGCCCGCGAAAACAGCGGCGCGGAAGCCGGGGAATGGCGCCTGACACGCGTCATTCCTTATGGCGCGGATTTTTCGTCGCTGGCCGCCGCCCGCGCCGGTTTTCGCGCCCTGATCGCGGAATTGGGCGATGCCTGCCGTGTCGTCGCCGCCCGCACGCTTTCCGGCGCGCCGTATCAGATACTTAACCAGGCGGGTTTTGCCATTTTTGAGGTGCCCGCCTTGTCTTCCGCGCTCTTTGACGAAATATGCCGGGAACTGGAATCCGCAGTCCCGCCTGAGGATGACTGCCCGCTCGCGCCGGTGCGGCGCGGAGAAGAAGGGCACTATTTTCTGGACTTCACGCGCCTGAGCGCGCTCCACCCCGAAATCACGTCCAAAATGGCTTTGCGGGAGTTTCTCGCCGGCGCTTTTTACGAATTGACCGTGATTTGCGCGCATTTGCCGCCTTGGATCGAGCAAAGCCTGCCGGACGGAAGGTTAAGCTATACATGCGAAAAAATGGAGGATGGGCGTTGCCGTCTGGTCATCCGCCCCATATTATGCCATGAGTAAAATACCGGCGTTTTCCATAGTGGCCGCCTCCTCCGGCACGGGCAAGACGACGCTGATGGAAAAGCTGATCGCTGAATTCACGCGGCGCGGGCTGCGTGTCGGCACGGTGAAGGACGACGCCCATCGCTTTCAGATCGACCACGAGGGCAAAGATACCTGGCGTTTCATGCAGGCGGGCGCGCGGGCGGCGGCTATCGTCTCCGGGCAGCAATACGCTCTGATTCAGCGCACAGAGGAGAAAAAAGACTTGCTCGCCGTGCTGGCCCTGATTGAGGATGTGGACATCATCCTGGTCGAGGGCTTCAAGGCCGGTCCGCTGCCGCGGATTGAAGTCGTGCGTCGGGAAAAGGGGGAAAGCGTCATAAGCGGCGGCGAACGCCTGTTGGCCGTGGCGACAGACATCCCGGATCTCGCGGCGGGAAAACCGGTATTTCATCTGGACGACGCGCGGGGAATCGCTGATTTTCTGCTCCGGCAATGAAGGACTCGTATGATGAGATGGAAATGCGAAGACGTTCAGCAAAATATTTTTCACCCGTTTCAATCAGGACGTTTGACCTTTTTTGACCTTTGTTGTATAATATATAAAAATGAAAACGGAGGTTATTGCTATGAGCTACCTGGTTCCCATGGTCATAGAGCAAACCAATCGCGGCGAGCGTTCTTATGACATCTACTCCCGCCTGCTGAAAGACCGCATCATCTTCTTGGGCGGGCCGATTTCGGACGACGTGGCCAATCTCATCGTGGCGCAAATGCTCTTCCTGGAAGCGGAGGATCCGGATAAGGACATCGCCGTTTACATCAACAGTCCCGGCGGCTCGATTTCCGCCGGCATGGCCATTTATGACACCATGCAGTATGTCCGCTCCGACATCCAGACGATTTGCATCGGCAACGCGGCCAGCATGGGGGCCTTCCTGCTCGCGGCCGGCGCCAAGGGCAAGCGGACGGCGCTGCCCAACTCGGAAATTTTGATTCACCAGCCTATCATCGGCGGCGGCGGTCTTTCCGGCCAGGCGACGGAAATCGAAATCCACACCAGACAGCTGCTCAAAATAAAGGACAAAATGAACCGCATTCTCTCGGAGCGCACCGGCCAGCCCTTGGAACGTGTCGCGCAAGACACGGATCGTGATCATTATATGACCGCGGATGAAGCAAAAGCATACGGCATTGTGGATCAGGTTATGGAAAAAGCGCCCGCCGCCGCCAATGCGTGAGGCGAAAGCCGGATAACAGTTCAAAATTTGTCAAATCTGCAAAAAAATCTCCTGATAGGCTTGACAAAAGAGTTAGCGTAAGCTAAACTTATATTCAGTTAGCATAAGCTTATCAATCTGCCGCAGGCTCGTCAGTCTGAACCTGCCAAATAATCCAGGAGGTTTTTCCGATGAAGTTGACTGTTATTTATTGGAGCGGAACCGGAAACACAGAAGAAATGGCGGACTTGATCGCGGATGGCGCCAGGGACGCCGGGAGCGAGGTTGAAGTCAAGTCTGTGGATGAGGCGGATCCGCGAGACGTCGGCGCGTGCGACGTCTTGGCTTTGGGGTGCCCGTCAATGGGTGACGAAGTTCTGGAAGAAGATGAGTTTGAACCTTATGTGGCCTCCATCGAAAACGCGATTAAGGGCAAAAAGATGGCGCTGTTCGGATCATACGGCTGGGGAGACGGACAATGGATGCGGGACTGGGTTCAGCGGATGCGGGACGCCGGCGCCGAGCTGCTGGCGGACGGGCTTATTGTAAACGAAGCGCCTGTGGGTGACGACATTGAACGCTGCAAGAGCCTGGGGAGGCTGTTGGCAGCGGAATGATGCGATTTCGCCTGTTCGAGTTTTCTTCCTTCCTCATTTCAGCAATCCTCCTGGATTGCTTTTTTCTTTGTGTAAACTCCGAAGCGGCGGAAAGAAGGAAAAAGGTTTTTGCGCGGCAGCGTGGAAATACTATAACGGGAATCAGCTGGGCGTTTTCCCGGGCGGCCATTCCATGTATATGATAAGGAAGAAAATTTTAACAGCTTACAGGAGCATATATGATAAACACAATCTTATTTGACTTGGACGGCACTCTTTTACCCATGAATCAAGATCACTACATCACGGCCTACATGCAGCTGGCGGGCGTTCATTTTGCCGGGTATTACGAGCCCCAGGTCATGCGGGAAGCCATCTGGCGTGGCACGGAAGCCATGATCAGCAACGACGGCGGCCATACGAACGAAACGCGCTTTTGGCAGGTTTTCGCCTCGCTTCTCGGTGAAGAAGTGCTCGGCCGGAAGTCGGCTTTCGACGAATTTTACCGCGGCCGCTACAACGAACTCCGCTCCGAGACCGGGTACACGCCGTTGGCAGCGGAGGTGACTGCCTTGCTGCGGGAGAAGGGCTACAGCCTCGTGCTGGCCTCCAACCCCCTCTACCCGGAAATCGCGACTCGCGCGCGGATGCGTTGGGCGGGGCTGAGGGAAGACGATTTTATCCTGGTTACGGCTTACGAAAATTTCCGGCACTGCAAGCCGAATCCGTCTTATTACAGGGAAATATTGGAGAAAATAGGTCGTTTGCCGACGGAATGTCTCATGGTGGGCAACGACGTGGACGAAGACCTT
>JAISQG010000204.1 GCA_031274335.1 Gracilibacteraceae bacterium | reverse complement strand
AGCCAGGCGCGCGTCACTTCGCCCTCCCAGCCGTCCCGGCGCGCCGTGACATAGACGATCTCATGGCCCGCCTCCAGGAGCGCCGCAATGCCCGCCGCCGCTCCCTCCACCATTTCCGCCCGGCCAAACATATCCTCCGCCTGCTCAGTGATGATCTCCCCGATCACCTCGCGCGGAACGCCGTAATAAAGCGAAAGGTCAAAATGATTGGCCGGCGCGAATTTTTGCGAAAAACGCGCGTCCAGCACCTCAATAACCCGGGGCAGGCTGTTCGCCACCACCCCGTCCAAATCCAGTCCGATTTTCATGTTTCCACCTCTGGTTTAAATATAATAATCATTTTCTAAACGGCTTGCCGCCCGGAGTCAGCACTTCCGCGTAAGGCCGGAAAAAATCATCCCTGACGGCGGCCAGGCCCGCTTCAGCCCCGGCCCGGTCCGGTCCGGCTACGCAGAAATAAAAGCGAATCTTTGGTTCCGTGCCGGACGGGCGCGCCATGACAAATCCCCCGCCCGCGAGGGAAAACCGCAGCAGATTCATGCGCGGAAAATCCAGCGCGCGTGTGCCGCCGTCCGCCAGGCGGCTTTCGCCTTCGGCAAAATCCTCCCGGCTGGCGACGGGAACGCCGCCCAGCGCCGGACGCGTGTCGCCGCGCAAAGCCCGCATGACCGAGTCCATTTTGGCTGCGCCGTCAAAGTCCGTGAAGCTGTACGCCACCTGGTCGTCGAGGAAATAACCCCATTTTCCATATATTTCCTCCAACACATCCGTCAGCGTTTTACCGGCCCGCAGTTTGAAATACAGCGCCGCTTCCGCCATGAGCGCGGCCGCCAGCACGGCGTCCTTATCGCGGGCGTAGGTGCCCGTCAGATAGCCGAGGCTTTCCTCAAAGCCGAAAATAAAAGAGCCTTGCCCCGTTTCCTCCATCAGGTGAATTTGCTCGCCGATGAACTTGAAACCCACGGGCGTTTCCACGCAGGCCACGCCGAAGGACTCTGCGATTTTTACCGCCAGCGCGCTGGAAACAATGCTTTTGATCACGCGTCCGTCCGCCGGCAGCAGACCCAAATCCACACGGCTGCTCAGAATATAGTATTCCAGCAGCACGCCGGCCTGATTGCCCGTGAAAAGGCGCCAGCGGCCGCCGGAGTCGCGTCCGCACACGCCGAGGCGGTCGGAATCGGGGTCGGTGGCCAGGAGCAAATCGGCGTTCTGTTCGTCTCCGTGGCGGCGGGCCAAGGCAAAAGCCGCGCCGTCCTCCGGGTTGGGCACGGGCACGGTGGGAAAATCGCCGTCCGGTTTTTCCTGCTCCGGCACGGTGAACACGCGGCTGAAACCGGCAAGAGCCAGGACGCGCTGCACAGGCACGGCACCGGCGCCATGCAGCGGCGTGAAAACAACGCTCAGTTTTCCGCCCTCCGCCGCCGCCAATTCCGGATGGAGCAGCTGGGCCCGCACCGCCGCCAGATAAGCCGCGTCAATTTCTCCGCCCGCATCGGTAAGCAGTCCGGCCGCCCGCAATTCCGCTTCCGGCCGCACGGGAACGCGCCAGTCTTCGCGCGCCCCGATCGCATCCGCGATGGCGGCGGCCTTTTCCGGCGCGAGCTGCGCCCCGTCGCTCCAATACACTTTATAGCCGTTGTATTCTTTCGGGTTGTGGCTGGCCGTCACCATGACGCCGGCCGCCGCGCCGAGATGCCGCACGGCAAACGAGAGTTCCGGCGTGGGCCGCAACGCGTCGAACAAAAAGGCCCGGATCCCGTTTGTTCCAAGGACGAGCGCCGTTTCCCGCGCAAATTCCGAGGAAAAACGGCGTGAATCGCAGGAAATGACGACGCCCCTTTTCGCGGCGGCGCCGCCCTCGGCCAGAATGGCGTCGGCCAGGCCCTGCGTCAGCTTGCGCACGACATAGACATTCATCCGGTTGGTTCCCGCGCCGAGCTTGCCCCGCATCCCACCCGTGCCGAACTCCAGGTCGCGGGCCAGGCGATCTTCGATTTCGCGCGGGTCGGTGAGGCTCAGGATTTCGGCCCGCGTTTCCGGGTCAAAATAGCTGTCCTTCGTCCAGAATTCCAGATTTTTGCGCACACGCTCAGAATATGGCATAATTTCA
Source organism: Gracilibacteraceae bacterium (assembly GCA_031274335.1). Taxonomy (GTDB): domain Bacteria; phylum Bacillota; class Desulfitobacteriia; order Desulfitobacteriales; family Syntrophobotulaceae; genus JAIRRL01. The sequence continues at coordinate 3,514 of JAISQG010000204.1, read as the reverse complement.
CTCCCAATAATTTTTTGGGCCGGTACTGCGAAGAAATAAATTGCCCTAATACCCGGCAGAAAACAGCGGCGATTTGCCCTGTCGTGATTCAGTATACAGCAAACGGGCGCTCATTTCAAACCATAAAGAAGGATATTGAAAACATATAGCGAAAATAACCCGAAGAAAAAGTTTTTGGCGGAGCGGTAAATGTCGTCGCAACACAGGATACCCAACGAGTTCATTGAAGAATTGCAGCAGAAAGCGGATATTGTTTCCATTATCGCCGATCATGTCGAGCTGAGGCGGGCCGGAAGGAATTATCTTGGGCTGTGCCCTTTCCACGCGGAAAAAACGCCGAGCTTTAACGTGGACACGGAACGCCAGCGGTATCATTGTTTCGGCTGCCACGCTGGAGGAAATGTTTTCCAATTTTTGATGCAACGTGAAAATCTTTCGTTCCCGGATGCCGTGCGACGCGTGGCGGAAAAAACAGGCATGGAATTTCCGTCCGCTCCTTTGTCCGAAGCGGAACAAGCCGGCGCCGACGCCGCCAAACGCTGCCTGAAAGCCCATGCCGCCGCCGCGGCTTTTTACCACCAGCTGCTGATGAAAGCGCCGGAAGGACGGCCGGCCCGGGAATATCTACAATCGCGCAAAATCAGCGAGGCGACGGCCGGGCGTTTTTCCCTGGGCTACGCCCCGGATCGCTGGGACGCCCTGAGCGGCGCTTTGCAGGCGGAAGGGTTCACGGAAAGCGAACTCGTGGATTTCGGCCTGCTCAAACAGCGCGAGGACGCGAGCGGCTCTTACGACCGATTTCGCGCCAGGCTCATGTTCCCTATTTTTGATGTGCGGGGGCGCCCGGTCGCTTTTGGGGGGCGCATCCTGGCGGAGGAAAAAAGCAAAACCGCCCCGAAATACCTGAACTCACCCGAAACTAAGTTTTTCCAAAAAGGGAAATATTTGTATGGGATGCATGTCGCCTGCCGCCACATAGGCATCGCCGGTTTCGCTTTGCTCGTCGAGGGCTTCATGGACGTGATCGCCGTCCAGGAGGCCGGATTCCTTCACGCGGTGGCTTCGCTCGGCACGGCGCTGACGCGGGATCAGGCCAGATTGCTGAAACGTCACGGCAGCCGCGTCGTCGTCGGTTATGACAGCGACGGCGCCGGTCGTCAGGCCGCTCTGGCGGCGGGGGAAATTTTTCTCGCCGAGGGGTTGCGGACGGAAGTCCTTGTTCTGACGGAGGACAAAGACCCGGATGAGTATTTGCGCGGGCACAGCCCGGAGCAATTCGCGGACCTGCTCTCCGGTAGCTTGCCGTTTATAGAGTTCAAATTCCGGGAACTCAGCCGCGGCCGCGTCCTCGGCTCCGTCACGGACAAGGCGGATGTCATCCGCCTGCTGGCGCCGGATATCCGCAGACTGAGCCCGGCGGAGCAGGAAGGATACGAACGTTTTCTCAGCCGGGAATGCGGCCTCACCTTTGAGGCCGTCAAGGCGGAAGTGGAATCCCGCAAAACCGCGGGCGGCCGCCGCCGCTCACCGCCCAAGGACCGGCCGGCCGGCGAAGAAGCCGTTCCCGCCGCGGCTAAGGCGACCGCCGTTTCCGTGCCTCTGGGCGTGTTCCGGGCGGAACAGTCTCTCTTGCGCCTGGCTTTGGAGGAAAAATCCTATCGGCCGCTGATTCTGGAGGAGCTCGGCGCGGATTTCTGGCTCGTGCCCGAGCACCGGTTTTTGTTTGAAAGCGAGGCCGGCCCGGACGCTTACACCGGCGACGACGATTTTTATCGGCGCTGCCAGAAAAGGCTCGCAGAATTATACGCCTTTCCCTTTGATTCCGCCAGGGGCGGCGAAATTTTTGCCGACTGTCTGCAGGCGGTCAAACGGGAAAAAGAGAGAAAAACGACGGAAGAGCTTCAGTCACGGATGATTTTGCTGGAAAAAGACGGGGATATGGCTGGGGCGCTCGCGCTGCTCAAGGTTATCCAGCAGCGTTTGCGGGCAAACAGCGCGGAGCAGGGCGGCCAAGGCACGGCCTGCCTGAAGATCTGACAGAGGGGGGATTGGGACGGTGGCAGAACAAAAAAAAGAAAACGTCACCAAATTGATCGAATTGGGCAAGAGCAAGGGAAATCTCACCTACAATGAAATTTCCGACGCTCTGCAAAAAAACACGCTTTCTGTCGATCAAATAGAGGAGGTTTACGCCCAAATCAACAGGATGGGCATTGACGTCGTCGAAGAAAACACCGATATCGTGATAGATAAAGAAACGACACAATTCGCAGAGGAAATCGTCCAGGAAGCGGACATCGACCTCTCCGTGCCGGATGGGGTCGGCATTGACGACCCGGTGCGCATGTATCTGAAAGAAATCGGGCGGGTGCGCCTTCTGACCCCGCCGGAGGAAGTCAGCTTGGCCAAGCTGATGGAAAGCGGCGACGAAGACGCCAAGCGGCGCCTGGCGGAAGCCAATTTGCGCCTGGTGGTCAGCATCGCCAAGCGTTATGTAGGGCGGGGGATGCAGTTTTTGGATCTCATTCAGGAAGGCAATCTCGGGCTCATCAAGGCCGTGGAAAAATTCGACTACAGCAAAGGGTACAAGTTCAGCACTTACGCGACCTGGTGGATCCGCCAGGCCATCACACGCGCCATCGCCGATCAGGCGCGCACAATCCGTATTCCCGTCCATATGGTCGAAACAATCAATAAGCTCATCCGGGTAAACCGGCAGTTACTGCAGGAGCTCGGCCGGGACGCCACACCGGAGGAAACCGCCAGGAAAATGGACATACCGGAAGAACGCGTGCGCGAAATCATGAAAATCGCGCAGGAACCGGTGTCGCTGGAGACGCCGATCGGAGAAGAGGAAGACTCCCACCTCGGCGATTTTATCCCGGATGAGGACGCCCCCGCCCCGTCGGAAGCCGCTTCCTTCACCCTGCTGAAGGAACAGCTGGAGGAGGTGCTGGAAACCCTTACCAGCCGGGAAGAAAAAGTTCTGCGCCTGCGTTTTGGCCTGGACGACGGTCACACGCGCACACTGGAAGAGGTGGGGCAGGAATTCGGCGTGACGCGGGAAAGGATCAGGCAGATAGAGGCCAAGGCTCTGCGCAAGCTGCGCCATCCGAGCCGGAGCAAAAAACTGAAGGATTATCTGGATTAGAGATTTAGGGACTGCCGAGCGAAAAGAAAATACGGACGCAGCGCGTATGATCCCGCAGGATGTAATCGGCGCTACGTCCAATACTCTTGTTCAATCGGCCTGTTCTTCATCTTCTTGGGGCCGGGCCGGTTCCGCCGTCAGCCGCGTTCGGCAGTTTGAGCAATTGGCATTGACGGGGGGGTTAAATTTTCCGCAATTCGGGCATTTTATCGGTTTTTGCGTCACTGGCGGGCGAAAACACATCTATCTTTTTCCTCCCTGTTTGATATGGACTCGACTAACAATCAGAGAGGGATTCTGGCAACCCCTGGCGCTACGCGCCACCCCCTTCAGAGAAGGGCTGTCCCTCTGATGGAGTCTCGT
>JAISQG010000108.1 GCA_031274335.1 Gracilibacteraceae bacterium | reverse complement strand
CCCAGGGCGCGGTGCAAATCGGCCGGCGGCTGGAAAAATACAATATTTTCTATTATGAAGAGCCGACGACCCCCAATCCCAAATTATTTGGCTACATCAAGGATAAAGTGGCGATTCCGCTGGCCGGCGGGGAGCGCATTTATTCTCGCTGGCAATATTATCCTTATTTTGAAAACAGTTCTTTGCAGGTTATTCAACCCGACCTAGCCAACACGGGCGGCATCACCGAGGGCAAAAAAATCGCCGATACGGCCTACGCTTACGATGTCAGTGTTCAGCCGCATATTGCCGGCAGCCCGATCATCATAGCGGCCACGCTGCAATTTGAAGCGGCCCTGCCCAATTTTATCATCCACGAGCATCATTTTCCCCGGCAAAGCGGCCGCGGCACGGCGATCCACGATTACCAGCCGGAGGGCGGCTATATCAAGGTTCCGGATCTGCCGGGCATCGGCAACGAGCTGTCGGAATACGCCCTGAAAAACAGCGTCATCGCCACCGTGGAGTGAGACCGCTCCGCGAATTATCCATCAAAGGAGAGAATATAGTGAAAAAAATAAGTTTGCTTCTCATCATATCAGCCGCGGCTCTCATGCTGCTGACCCTGAGCGCCTGCGGTGGCGGAGCCCCGGCCGGCACCCCCGCCGCCGGAGGAGACGCTCCGGCGGGCGGTGAACCCGTGAGCGTCGGTTCGCTTACGGTTATTGTCCCCGACAACGTCGTCGGCGTGCCCTTATGGGTCATCGCCGTGGAAAACGGTTATTTTGAGGAAGAAGGGCTGGCGGTAAACGGCGTCACCATGACCACCGGCACGATGGAAGCCTTGGAAGCCGGCAAGGCGGACGCCATGCTGAACGGTATCATTCCGGCCCTGAGCTACGCCGCGCAGGGGTCACATGTCAAGATTGTGGCCGGCATGGCTTCGGGCGGCAATTTCCTGATCGCCCGCTCCGAGGATGTGGAAAGCCTGCGGAATTTTGACAATTGGAAGGACAAAAGGCTTGCCCTGGTGCGCCTGAGCACATCGGAGATGATCACCCGCTATGCTTTGACCGAACTCGGCTACGACCTCGACCAGGACGTCACTTTTGTGGAAATCGACAGCTATCCGAATATCATTGAAGCCGTGCGGAAAAATCAGGCGGACATCGGCTATATTGCCTCTGAATACGCCCAAACGGTCAGAGATTTGGGACTGGAAATCATTTTTCCCATGACGGAACTGGTTGACAATTATGTGTGCTGCCGCATTTCCGTTTCCGGTCAGACCCTGGAGGCGAACCGCGCCGCTTTTGTGAAATTTGTCAAAGCACAGATTCGCGCCTACAAATACTATCGGGAAAACGAGGACGAGGTCGTCGCCCTGCTCGCGAGACATTCGGCCCAAACCGAGGATTTTGTCCGCAACGTGGCGTATAACACCGAAACAAACGCCAACCGCATTTTCAATCCCGACCCCAACCTGAACGGCGTGCGCAATGTTTACACGACGCTGCGGGATTGGAATTACATTGAAGACAGCGGGGTTGAAGTGGAGGATATCGTTGATATCAGCGTGTTCAGCGACGCTTTGAATGAAATTCTGGCGGAATATCCCGATGATCCGCTCTACCTGGAGCTTAAGACATTGTATGAGACCAACAATTTCTGATTTTCTGAGAAACCGGGAATTGTCCGGCGGGGGCCAGGAGCCTCCGTCGGAATACCCGATCGCGGAGGTTGCCGGGCAATGAGCATGATTGAAATAAAGGAATTAAGCCTTGTTTATAAAACAGGCCGCAATCATTTCCTGGCGCTGGACAATATCAGCACGACGATTGAGGACGGCGAATTTGTCTGCATTGTCGGTTCGTCAGGCTGCGGCAAGAGCACTTTGCTCAGCGTGCTGGAGGGGCTTACGCCTCCGAGCGGCGGCCAGGTTTTGATCGACGGCAAACCGATTCGCGGCGCCGGGCCGGAGCGCGCGGTGGTTTTTCAGCAGTACACCCTTTTCCCGTGGATGAGCGCGATACAGAACGTCGTTTTCGGCATCAAACAGGTGCGGCGCGATTTGTCCGCCAGGCAATTTGATGAATTGGGCGCCGAATTTTTGCAAAAAGTCGGTCTGGCGGATTTCATGCACAAGCTGCCGGGCGAGCTGTCCGGCGGCATGCAGCAGCGGGTGGCGATTGCCCGCGCTTTGGCGGTGAACCCGAAAATTTTGCTGATGGACGAGCCGTTCGGGGCCATCGATGCGAAAACGCGGCTGACTTTGCAGGAGATGCTGCTCAAATTGTGGGCAGAGGATGAAAAGAAGAAAACCGTGGTTTTTGTGACGCATGACATAGACGAGGCTATTTTGCTCTCCGACAAAATCCTTTTTATGGAGCCCAAGCGCATCAGCCATGAAATCCCCGTAACGCTGCCGCGTCCGCGCAGCAGGGATTCGATGTATGACGACGAGGAGTTCCGGGATTTGCGCACAAAACTCGTCATATTGTTCTACCACGACATCACGGAGCAAATCGGCGGGGAGGAGGTGTTCCTGTGAGCGGGGAAGACGAGGTTAAGGTTCGGTTAAGCCAGAGGATCGCCAATGTGCCCGTCCTGCTTTATGTTATTTCCATGGTGCTGGTATTCCTGCCCGGCCGCATGGCGGAGCGCGTGACCATGAGCAATCCCATCGCTTTTATTTTCGTGCTGACTTTTATCATCGTTTATTTCCAGGTTAAATTCGGCAATAAAAAAGGCGACAAACGCCAGGCGAAAGACATCGGCACGGTTGTACTCGTGTTTTTTCTGCTCTGGGAGGTCGTCACGACGAAGATGGACTGGCTGCCGTTTATTTTCGTGCCGGCCCCGGAAAATGTTTTCTTTGTCTACATCCAGCTGTGGGATTACATGCTATCGGGACTCGCGCGCTCGATGTTCCTGCTCATGACCGGTTTTATCGCCTCGCTTGTCATCGGCGTTTCGCTCGGCATAGCCGTGGGCTGGTTTCCGCGGCTGCGGCAGGCGGTATTTCCGATTGCCAAAGCCATCAGCACTGTGCCGGCCATCATTTACGGGCCTTACATCGTCGTCGTTATGCCAACTTTTACCAGCGCCTCCATTCTCGTGATCTTCTTTGGCACGTTCTGGTCCACTTTTATGAATATGATCAACCGCGTCGGCACCATCGACGCGCGCATCATCAACACGGCCAAAATTTTGAACGTCAAGACCGGCACGATGCTGTTCAGCATCATCATGCCTTACACGCTCCCCCGCATCATCAACGATATGTCCGTCGCCCTTTCGATCTCGATGATGACCCTGACGTTTGCCGAAATGATCGGCGCGGATCGCGGCATCGGCTATTTTGTCCGGCGCTCACTTGATTACGCCAATTACACTCAGGCTTTCGCCGGCATATTTTTTATCGCGGTGGTGATAACCGTTCTGCAGATGCTGATTGCCATTCTGAAAAAAAGCTTGATCAAGTGGAATTATTAATGATGTACTTAAAGGCGTCGCCTTCAAAATAGCTTTGTTTATACGGCAAACGTATATGGCGCGAGAGCCTGTCGCGGTATGAGGTATTCTTGAACTCGAACACAATCCGCCGCAGAATCTGATAGATGCCGTTATACGCGAAGAACGCGCCGTCGGTGCTGAATAACTGGATGGCCGGTACGCCGAGTTTTGCGATGTATCCCTGCGTTCCGTTGTGCGAGATGACGAGATCGGGTTTCAGCGATTTGATTTGGTGTGTCATCTCGAACAGCTGATTGCTGACGGCAACGGGCGTGTCCGCCAGATTCTCCGCCACGTCGGAAAACACAGGCTCCGCGCCTTCGTCATAGTGATAAGCGCGAATCCCCAACACGTTAAATCCCAGTTCCGCAAGCGTCGTCGCCTCTGCGCCGACACGAACGACGCCGCCGCACAGCAATACCGTTTTACCTTTAACCCGTTCGAGAAAGGGCGCGATAGCTTCCCGCGCGAGTTTTTCCTCATGGCCGGCGAGTGCGGCGGCTTCTTTTTCCATCCCGAAGTGCCGCGCGATTTGCAGCAGCCACTCCCGCGTGTGCCGGAATCCTATCGGCATACCGGCGATAACGTAGGGGACAGCGAATTTTTCCGCGAGATATTTTAGCATATAGTCGTCATGGACATTGCACATGCTGACGTTAAGCGCGGCTTCGCTCACCTGCCGCAGCTCCTCACGGGAGGAATATTCCGCGAAAAAGCGGACTTTCAGCCCCAGCGCCGTGAGCAGGCGTTCGACTTCCTGTTCGTCCTGCGCGCCGATGCTCGTTGCGTTCCATACATTGACAGTGCGGCTTTTTTGGAACAGGTACTTTTTCTCAGCCGCTTCCGCCTGCGGGCCTTGCACAAGGGGGAGAAAATCTGCCCGCGGTATCGGCTGCAAATCCAAACCGCGCATAATGCCGTGATAGAACGTGTCATATGCGCTTGCAACGACACGGCTCCTGAAGCCGGGGCAGTGAAGGCTCACTACGTCCGCGCTGACGCGGGAGCGCGCCTGCCGGGCCACCTCCTCCGCATCATCCCCGATGATACTCGGAGCGCAGGTGACGACCACGAATATAATTTCCGGGCGGAACTCCCTGTCGGCATATTCTATCGTTTCCCGCAGTTTGCGCTCGCCGCCGCCGATAACATCAGCTTCTGTGAGATTTGTGGAAAGCCACGGTATGGCGGCGGGAGTTTTGCCGCGAACGCCTTTGCCTTTCGCCGCCTGAGCGGACAAGGAGTGCATGAGCGCTCCGCACCCGCCGGGCGCGTGCATGACGATAACCGAATTCTCCACGGTTGTCGCCATCATCAGTGTCAATGCCATCTGGCAGGCGTTCGCCTGCCAAAAACCGCGTCCTTTTTGAAGCAGGCAGCCGTCCCGTCCGCAGTTCACCAGATCGCAGGCATTTCCGGCGTAGCTGTCGCCGATTTTCAGCCTGCTGTCGCGTACCGGCGGCACGCTCTGTTTGTAGTAACTCATTATGCCTCCTACGATTTTGCGGACATGATCTGCCCGATTAAATCTTCAAATAGGTGCAGTCCGCCGCGATAGCCCGCGTAACCTCTGTCGGTTATCAGCCTGTCGTAAACGGGAAAACTCACGGAAGATGTTTCGCCCCCCGCGCCGCCGCCGTGCGCTTTTCGAGAGTGCTGCCGATGATGTACAGCGGCGTGATGTCATCAAAGTAACGCTGGCCTCTGTTTTGCGGGTGATTTTGCTTTATCGCCCGCGCTATTTCCTGAACGCCTGTGACAAACTGCAGCGGCGTTTCGCTCTGCAGCGCCGACTTTTGCGCGTCAGTCAGATTGTCGGTGACAAAGCTGTCGCAAAGCACCCAGCCAAGTTCCTGCGTGATAAAGCGCGACACCGGTATGGCGTATGTCGAATTCGTCACTGTGACGGCATAAAATTTCAAGTCCTGATCGCAGAAAGCGTCAGCTGTTCGCTCAAAGTAGCCGTAGAATTCGTTGTTTTCTTTTTCGATCACCGCCTCCGCGTCAAGGTTAAAACGAGTTGCGGCTTCGGCGAGGAACGCATCGGTCGCCGCTGGCCCTATCGGCAAATCCGCAATCCAGTATGGCGTGCCGTGCCGTTCCGCAAATTTTTCCGCGAGTTCTCCGCCCCAGACTCGGGAAAAAACGATGTTCAGCGAAGCCGACGGCGCGGACGCGAGATTCTCAAACGTCTGTCCGGGCGTGAAGAAGGTGTTCACTTCCAGGCCGAGTGCAGTCAGCAAGCGTTTGATTTCTTCCAAGTCGCCCCGAAAAAACGGGTCGTATCCGGGAACAAGCCCGAAGATGTTCACGAGTTTTGGATTCTTCTCAACGGATTTTGGCAGATAGCTGTTAAAAATACCGTCCAGCACAATGTCGTAGCCATGATAGCTGTCACCCTTGAAACTCGGCGTGCTCACCGCGAGGACGGGCTGCCCTTCTGCCCGAAATTCACTGACAGCGCCCGCCGTATCGTCGCCTATCATTTCAGTCATGCAGCCGGTGGCTACGATGTACAGCTTGCCGTCTATGAGTTCGAGTGTGTTTTTTATCTGTTCGGCGAGTCGGTCAGTGCCGCCGAACACGATTTCCGTTTCGGTCACGCCTGTGGAGGGAGCGGCTGAACCATTGCAGTAACCGCTGCCGAGATAGCCCGAACCGAAGGCAACGGAGTTCGCGAGGTTGCCTCCGCACCCCAGGCTTGTATGGATGATCGGAATCACGTCGGGCAGATTGCCGATCACCGTCAGCGCGCCAGCCAGCGCGCATGCTGTCCGCGGCCGTTCTATAAATTCTGACAAACAAACTTCCTCCTGACGCTGCTTCGCCCATATCTCAGTCAAATTCTCCAGACAGGCGAATTCTATTCGCTTTGTTTACATATATGAATACTATGCTTTAAAATTATACACGATAAAAATCCCCTTGTCAAGGGAAAATTTTTGGCTCTTGTGGCTTTTCTGAGCCACATATGGCACGCTATAAAATTTTTTGGGCTTTAACTTGACCTGCCTCTCTTGACAGCGCGCCTGTTTCAGGATAAAATAACACATATTAAACATGCATGTTTAATATGTGCCCTATACGACGGGAGGAAGGATTGATTCTGATGGAAAGAATATGGGCCGATGTCAAACAGACAATTTGCGGGATATGCTCCGCCAGCTGTCCCGCACAGGTATATGTGCGGAACGGCGAAATCGTGCGGGTCGAGGCTTCCCGCCAGCCGGGCGGCAGCGGGTATCTTTGCGCCAAGGGCCACGCGGGGCGGGGTTATCTTTACCGGGCCGACCGCGTGCAAACACCGCTCCGGCGCGTGGGTGAGCGCGGAGAGGGCCTTTTTGCCCCCATCACCTGGGACGAGGCTTACCGGGAAATCGCGGAGCGCCTGCTGCCGCTTAAAGCGGAAAGCGGGCCGGAAAGCGTCGCTTTTTACTCCGGCTATTCCAAATGGTACCGGCCGCTTTTGCACCGCCTGGCCCACAGCTTCGGCTCTCTGAATTACGGAACCGAATCCAGCAGCTGTTTTCAGTCTTCGATGATGGCCCATCTGATCAACGCCGGGGTTTACTGCCGCCCGGATCCGCAGAACGCGGAATTGCTCATCGTTTGGGGCGGTAATCCTTTTCACAGCACGAATTTTTCCGGCTTCGCTCTGGACGACCTGAAGGAAAAAGGCCTGGAAGTCCTCTATATCGACCCCCGCGTCACCCCTTATTCCCGCTACGCCGACCTCCAGCTTCGTCCCCGCGCCGGGACGGACGGAGCGCTCGCGCATTTTTTCGCCCAAAGCCTGATTGCCGCCGGCCGTGCCGATTTGCCCTATATAGAAAAATACGTACATGGTTATCCGCCATACGAGGCTTATGTCCGGGATTTCAGCCTGGAGCGGGCAGCGGATCTCACGGGAATAGCGCCGCGGGATCTGCAAGCGGCGGCGGATATGCTGATCCGGCGGCGGCGTTTTACCATCGCGGCCAGCCAAACCGCGCTCACGCATCATGCGAACGGGATGCAGGGTTACCGCGCCGTCATGGCTCTCGGTGCCATCACCGGCAATTTTGACCGTGAAGGCGGCATGATCCCGCTGGAATACTCGCGGCAGAGCCTCAATCATCCCCGTCTGCTGACCGAAGAATTCATACAGGAGACGCGCCCGCAAAACGCGAAAGCTAAAATCGGCACGGAGCGTTTTCCGCTCTGGTCGGAACTCATCGACGAGTTTCAGACGATGGATCTGGGGCGGCAGATTCTGGAGGGGACGCCCTATCCCGTCCGGGCCGTCGTGGCTTTCGGCCTGAACGTGCGCATGTTTCCCGGCAACCGCCG
>JAISQG010000059.1 GCA_031274335.1 Gracilibacteraceae bacterium | reverse complement strand
GGCCCCACGGCCGAAGTGATGAATACGGCGCCACTCGCGGATAAATGGGCGGCTTTTGGCTGGCAGACCGCGGAAGTGGACGGGCATGACATAGCGGCGTTGCGGGCGGCTTTCGCTGCGGCGCGGGAAGCGGGGCGGCCGGCGGTGCTGCTTGCGCGCACGATAAAAGGCAAGGGGGTCTCTTTTATGGAAAACAGCGCCGAATGGCACGGCAAAGCGCCGAACGCGGAGCAGGCCGCTCAAGCGCTCGCGGAACTGGAAGGCGGCGCGGCATGACGGAATATATCGCCACGCGCGACGCCTATGGCCGGGAACTGGCAGCCCTTGGCGCGGAAAACCCGCGCGTCGTCGCGCTCGACGCCGATCTGTCCGGCTCGACGAAAACCAGTGTTTTCGCCCGGGCTTTTCCGGAGCGTTTTTTTAACATGGGCATCGCCGAACAGGATATGATGGGGTTTGCCGCCGGACTGGCCGCAGGCGGTCTGATTCCTTTCGCCAGCACGTTCGCGATTTTTGCCGCCGGGCGAGCCCTGGAGCCGATCCGCAACTCCATCGCCTACCCGCGCCTTAATGTGAAAATAGCCGCCACTCACGCCGGATTGAGCGTGGGGGAGGACGGCGCCTCTCATCAGGCTTTGGAGGATGTGGCCTGGCTGCGGGCTGTGCCGCATATGACGGTGATCGTGCCGGCGGATGCTGTGGAAACGCGCCTGGCCGTGCGGGCGGCGGCTGATTACGCCGGGCCGGTCTACCTTAGGCTGGGGCGGCCGGCCGTGCCCGTGCTTTTCGGCTCGGACTACCGCTTTGTCATCGGGCGCATGAATGTTTTGCGCGAGGGGCGGGACGTGGCTATAATCGCGAACGGTCTGATGCTGGCGCGGGCGCTCCGGGCGGCGGAGATTTTGGCGGCGGAGGGCTTGGAAGCCGCTGTGCTGAACGGCGCCGGCGTCAAACCGCTGGACACGGAGACGCTGCTCTATTGGGCCGCCCGCACCGGCGCGGTCGTGACGGCGGAGGAACACAGCGTCATCGGCGGCCTGGGGTCCGCGGCGGCGGAGGCGTTGGCCGAGGGCTGCCCCGTGCCGCTCATGCGGGTCGGGGTGCGCGACAGTTTCGGCGAATCGGGCGAGCCGGAGGCGCTGCTCACAAAATACGGCCTGACGGCGGAGGCCGTGGCGGAAGCGGCGCGGGCGGCGGTGAGGCGCAAAAAATGAGCTATCCCTCGTCGGTCGGCACGCCGCCGCCGAGCACATAGCCCGCGATATTGACCGAATGGTCGCCGATGCGTTCCAAATTGCTGAGGATATCCAAGTACACAGCGCCGGAGTTGCCGTTGCATGTTCTGGCGTTCACGCGGGCGATATGCGCTTTGCGCAAATCCTTTTCCATTTCGTCAATCACATCGTCTTTGACGACAATTTCGCGCGCCAGTTCCCGGTCCTCGTCTTCCAGCACAGTGAGAGCCATCTGGTAAATCTCCCGCACGAGCTCGCTCATTTCCTCCAGCCGCGTCCGCGCCGTATCCGTGAAATCCAGATCATGCTGGTAAGCGTATTCCGTCAGCTCCAGAATTTTCTGGCTACGGTCGCTCACGCGCTCAATATCGTTGATGGATTGCTGGATCACGTGACTGCGCGCGGACATGTCCGCCGTGAGCGATTTGCCGAGCACCGCTTTATTGACATAATCATCAATTTCTTTTTGCAGCCGGTCAACGAACACCTCGCAGCTCATGAGCTTCTTCTTGTGATCCTCCTGCGGCCGGAAAAAATAGTCTATAGCTATCCGCAGCGACTCGCCGGCGACGGAACCCATATGCACCACTTCCCGTTTCGCGTTCGCCAGAGCCACCGGCAGATTTTCCAGCAGACGCGGCTCGAGAAATTTGGCCTCCGCGATCGTCTCGCCTTTCGTCGTGATTATTTTGGTCACAACCTTGGTCAATAGAGGCACAAAGGGCGCCAGGATAACGGTGTTCAGTATGTTGAAAGCGCCGTGAATCTGCGCGATCTGCATCCGGGCGTTCATAGTATCCCAGGAACCGTTCACCATCGGCAGCATGTACAAAACATTGCTCGCGTGTTCGACCATCGGTAAAAAAATGCCTGCCAGAAACAGGGGCAGGAAAATAAGCGTGCCCGTCACATTGAAAAGAAAATGCGTGAGCGCCGCGCGCCGCGCGTTGACTCCGGCCCCGACCCCGGCCAGCAGGGCTGTCACCGTCGTGCCGATGTTTATGCCAAAAAGAATCGGCACCGCCTGCAACAAAGTGAGAGCGCCTTCGCTGGCCATGCCTTGCAAAATGCCCGTGGTCGCGGAGCTGCTTTGCACAACGCCGGTGAATACGGCGCCAATCAGCACGCCCACAAGAGGCAAATCCTGCACCTGCGCCATCGTGTTCTGGAAAAACGGCATTTCGCGCAAAGGGCTCATGCCGGCGCTCATCACGCGCATACCGTAAAACAGGAGCCCAAAACCGAACACGGTCAGTCCCAGGTTCCGCCAGTTCTCTTTTTTTAGGAAAAAAAGCATTATCGCCCCTGTGGCGACAAACAGCAGGGAGATTTCCTGTAAATTTATTCCAATCAAATAGGCTGTGACCGTCGTACCGATGTTGGCGCCCATTATGACGCCGGTGGCTTGCCGCAACGACAGAAAGCCGGCGTTGACCAGGCCTACCGTCAAAACAGTCGTGCCGCTGCTGCTTTGGATCAG
>JAISQG010000037.1 GCA_031274335.1 Gracilibacteraceae bacterium | reverse complement strand
AGGCTGATCCGAACCATTCCGGCGCTTACGGCAATCTGGGCGACGTTTTGGCGAAAATGGGGCAATACGAGCGGGCGGCTGAGATGTTCACCAAGCAGCTGGCAATCCGCGAGCATCCGTATTATTATATCGCCCGCGGGCTGGTTTACGGGAACCTGGGCCAGACGGAGAAAGAAAAAGCAGATTACCTCAAGACGCTGGAGCTTGACCCTTCCTACGCTTATGCTTATAATAATCTCGGCGTCACTTACCATGCCGAGGGCAATTTGCCCGAGGCGATAAAATACCTGGAGCAGGCGATTCAGACAGACGCGGATATCCTGTCGGCGCACCGGACCCTGGGCAACGCGCTGGCCGAGTCGGGGAGGGAAGAAGAGGCGCTGGCGGTATGGGATAAGGCGCTGGAACATTTCGCTCCGGGCAATAACGCCGCCGTGGCGGATCTGACGCGGGACAAGCTGCTTTTTTTCAAATGGCGCGGCCGCTATCAGGAAGCGGCCGGTCTGGTGGAAACGCTCCGGAGCGCCGGGGGGCTGGACGCGGAGACGATGTGCCATGTGGCCGAATGTGTCTATGAGCTGGAGCGTTTTGACGAAGCCAAAGCCTGGTATACCCGCGCGCTGAAAGCCTCGAAAAAAAAGGATCCGTATATTCTGGTTTCGGCGGCGGGGTTCTACGAGCACGGCAAAATTAATCTGGTCATGGCGGATGCTTATTACATCAAAGCCCTGCAAATCGAGCCGGACAACTACGAGGATTATATCCGCCTCGCCCGCGTGCGGTTGCGGCGCCGCCTGAAAGCGGAGCCATGCTGGAGAAAAGCGGAAATGCTCCTGGACGCCGTGCCGCTCCCGGAGCGCACTCCCTGCTATCATTACTGGCGGGCCGAATGTTTGCGCGGCATGGGCCGGCCGGAAGCGGAGGAGGCTTATTGTCAAGCTGTGGCCGAAGCAAAAGATTATCAAGTTTGCGCGACGCGGGCCTGCTACGACGCGTTTTTCGGCCTGGCCTGTTTGTACGCGGAGCGCGGTGACACGGAAAAAGCGCGGAAATATCTGGAGAATACTCTGGCGATCAAAAACGACGTCGAGTACCGGAATTTTCTCCGCCTTCTGGACGGCGGCGGCGCCGCGGAAAAAGAGGATGGCCGGGGTTTCTGGGGACGGCTGCTCCGTAAAATATTCAGTTGAGTAACGCTGTCAACGGGCGACAGATTAATTTTAAATAACATGGAGTATATAGGAGGCGGGGGACATGCTGAAAGGAAAAATAGCGTTAATCACGGGGGGAGGGACCGGGATCGGGCGGGCGACCGCCCTGCGCTTCGCGCGCGCCGGAGCGGTGATCGCCATTAATTACGCCCACTCGGAGCAGGAGGCGCTGGCGACAAAGAAGGAAATTGAAGCGACGGGAGCGGTCTGCCGCCTGTACAAAGCCGATTTGACCGACGACGCCGCGGTCCGGGCCATGACGACCCAAGTCGCCGCCGATGCCGGCGGGTTGGATATACTCGTCAACAACGCCGGACGGACGCGTTTTATCGATCACGCGGATTTGGAGGGCATGAAAGAGGAATACTGGGATGAGATTTTTGCCCTCAACGTGAAAGGCACGTTCTTTTGCTGCCGGGCGGCGGCGGCAGAGCTGCGGCGGAGCCGCGGCGTCATTGTCAACATCACGTCCATCGCCGGGCTGAACGGTCTCGGCAGCTGCCTCGCCTATTCGGCTTCCAAGGCGGCGGAAATCAGCGTGACAAAATCCTTAGCCCGCGTGCTCGCGCCGGAAGTGCGGGTGATCGGCATCGCGCCCGGCATCGTCACCACGCGCTGGGTCAAGGGACACGAGGATCATATCGCCCATTTGGCCGGCGGGACGCCGCTCGGCCGGGTCGCCGAGGCGGAGGATGTGGCGGAAGCGGTTTACGGCGTCGTCGCGCACGGCGGCTTCATCACAGGTCAGAATATCGTGGTGGACGGCGGAGCGTTTATCTGAAACAGCGCAAAAAAAGAACCTGAGTCGCCTCAGGTCTGGGTTTCCCCAAGTTATATTTAAGGAAGGTATAAGAGCTAAGATTATTATAACGGACGGAGTTGAGAATCAGCTTAATGCCGGTAAAATATTTTAAAAAATTTTTTCTCTCCGTCCGAGGCGCCGATCCGGGAAAAAAAGCCCGCTATAAGTACGGGCAAGCCCCCTGAAACAGGGAAGGGATTTTGATGATGAAAAAATTATATCAGATTAAGCTTAAAATTAGTTGAGAAGAATTCGGTTATTTTACGCGGAGGCGAAAATTGACCGAAGCAGTATGGAGGTGATTCCCATTAAAAGATTAATTTGCCGCACGGCCGTTTTCCTGCTGATGCTGAGTCTGCCTTTTCTGAGCGCCTGCCGTGAGGTCGCGCCAGAGCCGGAGCCGGAGCAGGCCGAGCCGCCGGAGATCAGCGAGCCGGCAGTTTCCGGGCCGGAACCGGACACTCCGCCGGAAGACTCGCCTGAGGCTGCGGAGCAATTGCCGCCGGATGAGACGATGGCGGGCATCAACATCCTCACGTATGACGCGGGATTTTACACGATTCAGTATCCCAATTATTGGGATCAAGAGCTGGGCGAAGCGGAAAAAGGATACGAGGTCCTGATTTTTTGGAAAAAGGATCCCGATGTCTATGAGGACGGCGGGAAGGGCGGGCAGAATCCGAATTCCGCGAAAATCAGTCTGTCGATATTGCCCAAGGACGGGAGGGAACTGGGGGATATAGCGCTGGCGGAAATCGGCATGATCGAGGGGGAAATCACTTCCGAGAACCTGGACATCGGCGGCAAAAAAGCGATCCGCTATGTTTCCGCTACAGAGGAGGACCAAATCGTTTACACTTATATAGACTGGAACGAAACGGAGTATGTCTGGCTGGCGGGCTATCACGGGATGGGAAACGAGCGTGGGACGATGCACCGGGATATGCTTTATATTCACAATTCGCTGCGTGAAGGCGGAGCGGAGCCGTGAGCGCTCCCAGGGAGACTGTTCTTCTGCACGCCTGCTGCGCGGTTTGCGCGGGGTATCCGCTGGCGAAGCTACTGACGGATTATGTGCCGGTCGTCTATTTTTGCAATCCGAATATTTATCCGGCGGAGGAATACGAGCGCCGGCGCGATGAGTGCCGGCGTCACGCGCTCGCCTCAGGCTGTGCCTTTGTGGAGGACGGGCCGGACGCGGATGCCTGGGAACAGGCGGTGCGGGGCCTGGAAGCCGAACCGGAGGGCGGGCGCCGCTGCGCGGCCTGTTTTCGCCACCGCTTGGCCCGGACGGCCGCTTTCGCGCGGGAGAAAGGAATCGGACTTTTTACCACGACGCTCACAGTGAGCCCGCACAAAAACAGCGCCCTGATTCTCGCCGTCGGAGCGGAGCTGGCGGCGGAAAAGCCGGGACTCGTTTTTTTGCCGGAGAATTTCAAAAAGCGGGATGGGTTTAAGCAAACGATGGCCATAGCCAAAGAGCAGGGCTTTTACAGACAGAATTTCTGCGGCTGCCGGTTCCGGGCGGCTCCGGACGGCCGGCGCGGAGAAACGCAAGCCCCAAACATATGAGTTTCAGACTTCGAAGTATGAAACATGACGATTTAATGAGTTTCAGACTTCCAGGCATGAAACTATTGACTTTCGCGGCGTTTCCGTATACCATCAAGTATGAGGTGATTAAAACCAAAAATCTGGTGGATTGGATGCTTGAGGCATGATTAAGGCGGCCGCTGGCAGACCAAACAAGGGCGTCCGCCAGCCGGCGATTACGCCACTGACTTCAATGTGGTATTGGTTTCCCATAAAAGCGAATCCTGATCCAAGCTCAAGTATGGTCTTTGCTATATTTTGTACACAAATTTGTACACAAAAAGATATGAAAAGTTGTGTACAAAGGCGCAAAATGCTGGAAACTTATGCCAGGCCAAAACGCTGAAAGCGGCTATTTATGCGGGTTTGCGGCAAGTGGTGAAAAGATGTGAAACGCAAAAGTCATTCCCATTCTATGGTTCCGGGCGGCTTGGAGGTCACGTCATAAACCACGCGGTTTATGCCCGGCACCTCGTTGACAATGCGGCTCGATATCCGCGCCAGCACCTCATAGGGCAAACGCGCCCAATCCGCCGTCATCGCGTCCTCGCTCGTGACGGCGCGCAAAATTATGGGATAACCGTATGTGCGCTCATCGCCCATGACGCCCACGCTGCGTATTGTCGGCAGAACGGCGAAATACTGCCAGATGTCGCGGTGCAGATCGGCGCGCCTGATTTCCTCGCGCATAATGGCGTCGGCCTCGCGCAGCTTGTCCAATTTTTCCTCCGTCAGCTCGCCGATTATACGCACGGCCAGGCCGGGGCCGGGAAAAGGCTGCCGCCAGACGATTTCTTCCGGTATGCCCAGCTCCGTCCCGACCTCGCGCACCTCATCCTTGTAAAGCATGCGCAAAGGCTCGATCAGTTCAAACTGCATGTCCGCCGGCAATCCGCCCACATTGTGATGGCTCTTGATCGTCTGGGCCGTGTCCGTGCCGCTTTCCACTATATCGGGGTAAAGCGTCCCCTGCGCGAGAAAATCGATCCGTCCCAATTTGCGCGCTTCCGCCTCAAAAACGCGGATGAACTCCTCGCCGATGATTTTGCGTTTGCGCTCCGGCTCCGCCACCCCGGCCAACTTGGCGCGAAAACGCTCCGCCGCGTCCACAAACACCAGGTTCAGGGCAAAATCGCGCGTAAAAATCTCGCGTATTTGCGCGGACTCATCTTTGCGCATGAAGCCGTGATCCACATAAACGCAGGTCAGGGCGTCGCCGACAGCCTTGTGCATCAGAACGGCCGCCACGGATGAATCGACGCCGCCGGAAAGCGCGCATAAAACCCGCTTGCCGCCCACCCGCGCGCGAATGGCTTCGATCTGGCCGCTGATAAACGAATCCATCGTCCAGTCCCCCCGGCAGCCGCATACATCGAAAAGAAAACGCGTGAGCATTTCCTGCCCGCGCTCCGTGTGGCGGACCTCGGGGTGAAACTGCACGGCGTAAAGGCGGCGCCCCTCGTCATACATAGCGGCCGCCGGCGTGCTGGCCGAAGCCGCCGCCGCCGCGAAACCGGGCGGCAATTGCACCACCGCGTCGCCGTGGCTCATCCAGCAAACCTGTTTGCCCTGCAACCCGCGCCACATCCCGCCCGCGGGATGAATCTCCACTTCCGTCCGCCCGTATTCCTTCGCCTCCGGCTTTTCCACCCGCCCGCCCAATTGGCGGGCCATAAGCTGCATGCCGTAACAAATTCCCAAAATAGGGATATTTAGGTTATAAATACCCGCGTCCACCGTCGGTGCGCCTGGTTCGTTCACACTGGCCGGGCCGCCGGAAAAAATGATGCCGCTGGGCCGGCGCTCCGCTATTTCGGCTAGCGGCGTATGATAGGAAATCATTTCCGAATACACATTCGCTTCGCGCACGCGGCGGCTGATGAGCTGGTTGTACTGTCCGCCGAAATCAAGCACGAGAATCAGATCCTGACTCATTTTTCCTCCCCGCGGCGGCGCGGATTTTTTGGCTTGCGTCCGCGCAGCTCGTGTAAAAAGCTGAGATAATATTCATAGCGCGCCCCGGCAATGCCGCCGGCGGCCACCGCCTCCTTGACGCGGCAATCCGGCTCTTTGTCGTGCAAACAGCTTTTGAAACGGCACCCGTCCGCATAGGGCGACATTTCCGGGAAACAGCGCGCCAGTTCCGCCGGTTTCATCTCCGGCAGATTATAGGACGAAAAACCCGGCGTGTCCGCAACCAGCCCGCCCGCCACGCGCAACAGCTCCACATGGCGGGTGGTATGACGGCCCCGTCCCAGTTTGGCGCTGAGCTCGCCCGTTTTGAGGCTGAGGCCGCCCAGCGCGTTCAGCAAAGTGGTTTTGCCCACGCCGGATTGTCCCGCCAGCACCGCGATCCGGTCGCGCAAACGCGCGCCCAGAGCGTCCGCGCCGTCCCCGGTCAAAGCGGAAACGCGATGCGTCTCAAAGCCCGCTTCGCGATAAAGGTCAGGCGCGCCGCCTTCCGCCGGAGACAGCAAGTCCGCCTTGGTAAAAACGATGATCACATCCAGCCCCGCGTGCATCGCCTGGACGAGGAGGCGGTTGAGCAAGGTTTCATCCGGCGGCGGCTTCGCGATGGAAAACACGAGCACGGCCAGATCCACGTTGGCGACCGGCGGCCGCCGGAGTGAATTTTTCCGCGGTAAAACCTGCTCCAGGGTTCCGCCGCCGTCACCATCCGCCAGTATTTCCACCTCGTCGCCGGGGAGAAAACTCTGATTTTGCAGGCGAAAACGACCGCGCAGAGAACATTCCCATACTCGGCCTTCGGCGTAAACATAATAAAAACCGCCGTATCCCCGCAGCAATTTGCCACGCAAACGCATAAATGAGACTCCGTTCAACGGAAATAGACCCTTGCCGGACCCGACAAGATCCTAATCCTTATCGTAAAAAATATTCACGGCGGACAAATACTCGCGTCCGTCCCCGCCGTAATGCACTTCGCCGCGCTCAACGGCGATGTGAACTATGTGCTCACGCTTGATTTGCTCCGCTTCAAAAAAGTTATTCACCGCCTGCTCGATTGAGCCGCCGAGCCCGTGCACCGGCAAAATCCGCTCCATTTTCAACATGTCTTGACCTCCCTTCCAAATATCCGTGCCCACGCCCGCTGCCTGGATTGTCCGGAAACTCAGACCGGCGGGCCGGGGCCGAGAGACACGACCAGCGTCACCGGACCGCCCTGCATAATGGCGCGCGCCGGCGCGGGATCCGTGGAAATGACCGCATCCGGCGGGTAAAGATCCGATTTTTCCGTTTTGACCGTCACAACGAAATAATTGGCGCTTAAAATTTTTTTAGCCTCCGCCGAGGAAAGCTTCAACACATCCGGCATCACCGTCATGACATATGCCTCGCCGCTGCTGACCCAAAGCGTTATTTTGCCGTCCGCCGGCCATTCCGTTCCGGGCACGGGATCCTGGTTGACCACATGGTTTTTCGCCACGGTGCCGCTGGGCTCCGTTATGACAGAGACAGCCTCATCCGGAAATCCGGCCTGTGCGAGACGGATTTTTGCGTTTTCCAGGCTCGGATGATCCGTTTTGAGGTCAGGCAGGGGGATAAGCGGAACGCCTTTGCTTAAAGTGATTTCAATCACCCGCCCTTCTTTGACTTTTTCCTCCGCGGGCACGCTTTGGCTCATCACCCGGTCTTTTTCCACCGTGTCGCTGAAATCATAATTGATGTTCAAGCCGATGGTCAGCCCGGCGTCCCGCAAGGCTAGTTCCGCCTCTTCCGCCGTCAGGTTCGCGAGATCCGGCACTGTTACCTCCGGCACGTACAAAATCCTGAAAAGCGCCGATATGCCAAGCGCCGCGGCAATCAGGAGGGCAAGAGCGGCAGCGGCCGCAGCGGAGCGAATGATCAATTTGCGGCGCTTGCTCTTCCGGGGGCCGCTCAGCGCAGATGAGCCTATGGTTTCGTGTACCTTTGTTCCGCCCGGGCCTTCCGTGTCCTCCCATTCCAGCGCCCGCCCCGCCATAAATCTGACCAAATCCGTCAGGAGCTCGCCGGCGCTGGCATACCGCCGGCCAATATCTTTGGCCAGCAAGCGCTGCACAATTTTTTCCAGTTCCGGGCCCGCTTCCGGATTGAGCGCGCTCAGCGACGGCGGCGTCTCGTTCAGATGCTTCATGACTATCGCGTAAGGCGAATCCCCGTCAAAAGGCAGACGGCCGCTGAGCATTTCAAACAGGATGACGCCGAGGGAATACAGGTCGGACTGACATACCGTGGCCTGGCCCTTGGCCTGTTCGGGGGAAAGGTAATGCACCGATCCGACGATATCGCCTGCCTGCGTGAGCGTGTCGGCGGAAACGGCGTGCGCGATGCCAAAATCAGTCACCTTGACCCGCCCGTCCGCGGTAATTATGATGTTCTGCGGTTTAATATCGCGATGGATAATTCCGCCCGAATGAGCGTGCGCCAAGGCTTCCGCCACCTGCCGCGCAACTTCGGCAGCCACTTTGACCGGAAAAGGCGCTTTATCCCGGATATACTTTTTCAGCGTCTGTCCCTCAACATATTCCATGACGATGAAATCCGCGTCTTCCCGGCCCACGTCATAAACGGAAACGATGTTCGGATGAGAGATGCTGGCCGCGGATTGGGCTTCCCGCCGAAAACGCTGGACAAAGCCTTCGTCGCTCGCAAATTGCTCCCGCAAGATTTTTACGGCCACCGTGCGGCCAAGCAGCGAATCCGTGGCTTTATAGACTATGGCCATGCCGCCGGCGCCCACGGTTTCCAGCAACTCATATCTGCCCGCCAATATCTTACTCACAAAAGCACTCCTCGTTCAACGCTGTCAGCGCCTGCCGCGGGGAAAAATCAGCACTGCGGTGAAATTATCGGGGGCGCCGCGTTCCAGAATGATATTTTTCCAGCCGGCAAACAATCCGCTGTTTGCCACGCTTCGCAGGCTGCCGTTCATTTCGTCTTCCTTCAGCAGATTGGAAAAACCGTCCGTGCAAAGCAACAGGCCGTCTCCCGCGCGAATATCCCGGCCAAAGCAGTCCGGAGCCGCGGGGATGGCGCCCAGCGCCTTGGAAAGCACGTTGCGGGCGGGATGGCGCGATGCTTCCTCCGGAGTCAAAACGCCGTTTTGCAAAAGATCTCCCACCACGGAATGATCTTTTGTCAGCTGAGCCGCCGCGCCTTCCCGGAACAAATAGGCGCGGCTGTCGCCGATATGGCCGAATACTGCCTGCTCCCCGCAAAGGGCCAAGGCGGTCAGCGTGGTGCCCATGCCATCCTGGCCTTCCTGTTCCGCCGCCGCCAAGATCCGCCGGTTGGCCTCGTCAAACGTCGACTCCATCCAAAGCAACGCCTCTGCGGCTGTCAGGCCGCGGAGCGCGTCCGCCGCCTGCCGCAACGTTTCGATGGCCAGAGCCGAAGCCACTTCGCCGGCGTTATGCCCGCCCATGCCGTCAGCCACCGCGAACAAGCCCGACTCCGGCAGGAGCAAATAGCTGTCCTCATTATGGCGGCGCACGGAACCTGTTTCCGAGAGATGAAAAAAATCCATGATTTCCCCTTAGGAACTGCCCAAGCTTTTGATTATTATTCATTCGCTGCAAACTTTCAAAATCCTGCTTGCAGCTGACCGCATGCCGCCTCAATGTCTCCGCCCTTTTCTTCCCTGACCGTCACAGTCAACCCCCGCCGGGCCAGTTCCTGCCGAAAGGCCGCCGCTTTGGCGGGCGACGGGCGCTCGGCCGTGCTGCCGGCCACGGCGTTTATGGGGATGAGATTCACATGTGCCGGCATGCCGCGCAATAAAGCGGCCACGGCGCGCGCTTGCGTCTCGGTCGTGTTTTCCCGCGTCAGCGCGATTTCGAAGGTGACGCGCCTGCCGGTGAGGCGGACATATTCACCGCACGCCGCCATCAGCGCGGCGAGCGGATACTTGCGGTTGAGCGGCACAATTTTATCGCGCAGTTCATCCGTGCCGGCGTGCAGAGAGACGGCCAGGCCGATTTGCGTGTTTTCCGCCGCCAGGCGTAAAATTCCCGGCACGACGCCACTCGTCGAAACCGTCATGCGTCTCATGCCGATGTTCTGGCCCCGCGCTTCGTTTAAGAGCCGCGCCGCCTTGAGAAACGGCGTCATGTTGTAAAACGGCTCGCCCATGCCCATGAAAACCGCGTTCGAGACGTGAAAATCCGCGTCGAGGCGGCGCATGCGCGCCGTGAGCGCAAGCAGCTGGCCGGTGATTTCCCCGGCGCTCAAATCGCGGCGAAAGCCCATGCGGCCCGTCGCGCAGAACGGACAGCCGACAGCGCAGCCCGCCTGAACGGAAAGGCAGACGGTGGCGCGGCTGCGGCTCCTGTCCTTATGGTAATCCATCAGCACTGTTTCAATTGTCTCGCCGTCCTCCAGCCGGAACAAAAACTTGCGCGTTCCGTCCGGAGCCGCGCTTTCCCGCACCGGCTCAGGCGGCTTCAGCGCCAAACGCGCGGCCAGCGCGTCGCGGTCGGCGGCGCCGATGTTTTTCATCTCTGCCCATTCCGTGACCGCGCGACCCTGCGCCCACTCAAAAACCTGTCGCGCGCGAAAAGCCGGCAGGCCCGCGTCAAGGCACACTTCCGCCAATTCGGCTTCGCTCAGGCCGTATACATCTGCGCGGTGATTTGACAAAATATTCTCCTGATTAAGAATTGTCCTGAAATAACAACCCCGGAATCTCACCCTCCGGATTCCTCGCCACCGTCATTGCGGGCTTGACCCGCAATCTCACTCTAACGCCGCTGGAATTTGGCCAGGAAAAAACCGTCCATATTATGCAGATGAGGTAAAATTTGCCACATACCCTTTTCCCACTGCCGTTCGTCAGCCGGCGCGGGGCAGGAAAAAGGCAGGCAGCCGCCGAGGGGCACCGGCCTGAAATCCGTGTGCGCGGCGGCAAAGGCTTTGGCCACGGCAAAGTTTTCTTCGGGTTCCACCGTGCAGGTTGCGTAAAGGAGTTCTCCGCCCGGCCGCACGGCGCCGGCGGCTCCGCTGAGGATATCAAGCTGCAAGGCGGGCAGCGCGCCGAGCTGCTGATCTTCTTTTTGCCAGCGCAAATCCGCGCGCCGGCGCAAAACCCCCAGCCCGGAACACGGAGCGTCCACCAGCACTTTATCATAAGCGCCGCGCTCCGCCGCGGGCAGGGCGCAGGCGTCGCCGACGCGGGCCGTGATGATGCCGAGGCTTAGGCGTTTGGCGTTCTGCTCAATCAGCGGCTGCTTATGGGCGTGAATATCAAGAGCCGTGACCGTTCCCTCGTCGGCCATCAATTCAGCCAAATGCGTCGTTTTGCCGCCGGGAGCGGCGCAAGCGTCCAGCACATGTTCCCCCGGCGCGGGCGCGAGAAGAATAGCCGCCAATTGGGCGCTTTCGTCCTGTACGGCGCAAAGGCCGGAGCGAAAAACCGCCAAATCGTCCGGCGCGCCAAAGCCGGTGAGAGCCACCGCTTCCGGCGCCCAGGCTCCGGGCCGGACGGAATGTTCCCCGTCCGGCTCGGATGAGAGAAGGGCGGCTATGAGTTCTTCCCGCGAACAGCGCAGCCTGTTGGCCCGCAGCCAGGTTTCCGCCGGCTCGTTGTTCCACAGGCAAAATTTTTCCGTGTTTTCGCGCCCCCAGCGCCGGAGCCAGCGCCGCACCAGCCATTCCGGGTGCGAATGGCGGGCGCTGATATATTCGGCCGTTTGTTTGTCCGGATCCGGCCAGGCAATATCCCATCCCTCCGCGGCCACGCGGCGCAAAACCGCGTTGACGAGGGCGGCATGCGGCGGCGACGTCAGTTTGGCGATGCGAACGCTTTCACTGACGGCCGCCGCCGCCGGGATGCGTTCCAGAT
>JAISQG010000035.1 GCA_031274335.1 Gracilibacteraceae bacterium | reverse complement strand
AGCAGATTGGTGCTGTACGCGGCCGGAACCGTCGGGCAAATGTTTTGGCAGCAGCTGACCATGACCGGCTATTGTTCGTCTGTTTTGTGGTGTGACAAAAACTTTGCTGTGCTGAACAGTATGGCGCTGAATGTGACGGAACGCTTTGAAATAGCCGATCCTCAGTCCATCGACTGGTCACAATATGATTGTGTTGCCATCGCCATAGAAAGCAAAAAAGCGGCGGACGAAGTGAAACTGAATCTGGTAGCCAAAGGAGTGCCCGAGACCAAGATCATATGGGAAAGGCCGGCGCGCTGAACCATGCGTCAGAAAAGAGGCAGCCATGAATAAGATCACAGCGTCAATTGTCATCCCGGTGTACAACGCGGAAAAATTTTTGCGGCCATGCCTGGATACCGTGCTGAATCAGAGTTTTCGCGACACAGAGATCATCGCGGTGAACGATGGATCGACTGATTCATCATTGGAGATTTTGGAGGTATACGCAAAAATAGACAGCCGTTTGCGCGTTATTACCACGCAAGATACTGGCCTGGGCGCGGGCGCCGCGAGAAATGCGGGCTTGGATCAGGCAACCGGAAAGTATATTATCTTTCTCGACGCGGATGATTTTTTTGCGCCAGTCCTGATAGAGGAACTGGTGAGCAGGGCGGAAGCGGTGAACGCCGACATAGTGGTCTGCGCTACATTCGGCTATGACGACAAAAACGGGAAAATCTTCGAACGTCCTTTTGAGCTGGACGAAAGTTACTTGCCGGATAAAGATGTTTTTTCGCACAAGGACGCGCCGGACTGCATTTTTCGTTTTTCTAATGGGGTTGTATGGAATAAGCTGTACCGCCAGTCGTTTCTACAAAAAACCAAGCTGCGCTTCCAAACAAATGTTTGCCTGGATGACACCAATTTCGTTTTTCTTTCTTATATGCTGGCTGAGCGGATTACGGTTATCAATAAACGTCTCATATATTACCGTTACAATGTTTCAAACAGCCAAACAGAGCGAATAGGAAATAATCCCGAATCCATTTGCGCCGCGTTTTATGCCCTGAAGGACGCCCTAGTGGGACTGGGGCTGTATGAGATTGTAAAAAGAAGCTATGTCAACATGGCAGTCGAACTCGCGAAATGGAATCTCGAAAAAATAGCGGACTGCCAGGCCTTCACGCTTCTTTACGACAAGCTTAAAAATGAATTTTTCGAAAAAACCGACATTATTGGAAATGAACAGGCATATTTTTATTTAAAAAGCCATTATATATGGGTCCGGCTGGTGTCAGTATGCACAGCCACAGAATATTTGTTCGAGCAGGCAAGCGATTTCCCCACCAAAATGTTTCCGTTCCCGGAAGACATTGTTCCCGCAGGCGCGCGTATCGTCCTGTACGGAGCAGGCGAGGTTGGCCGGAATTATTTCAGGCAGCTGATCAAATCACTGCATTGCCGCGTGGTTCTGTGGGCGGACAAGGCTTTCGAGGAACTGGGGGGCAATGTTTCCTCGCCGCACCTGATACAAAGCGCCCGGTATGACTATGTGGTGATTGCGGTGGAAAGCGAAGAGATAGCCGGGCAGATCAAGGCTGATCTGATTGGCCGCCTGGGAGTGGAAGAGAAAAAAATAGTATACGCAATAGGAGGAATTTGCGGAAATGCTGATGGACAATAAACGCTTGCCGCCCGGCGCGCTGAAACACAGCGAAATGCACGAAGCTGAACGGCGGTTTGTGAGCGGGCTGATAGAGAAATTCCAGCCCAAAAATATCCTGGAATTGGGCGTGTCGGCCGGCGGCGGCAGCGCACTGATATTGAGCGCCATGGAGCGAGGCGCGACTCTAACCTCAATAGACGTGATGGAAAAGTGGTACAAAGACCCGTCGTTTGACGTCGGTTTCGCGGTGGACAGAGAAGCGTTCGGGGTGCAATGGAGGCTGATCACCGGCCAAGAACCATCCGAGGTGATGGATTCGCTCGCGGGTTCTTTTGATTTCTGTGTCATTGACACTTACCATGTTCATCCGATCGAGAGCATGAACTTCCTGACGGCGCTTCCGTATCTGAGCGATGGCGCGGTGGTCGTGCTGCATGATGTGGGCGTGTATTGCGGACATGTGACGGAAGGAAAGTCCTACTTTGATTCTTTTCCGTATGCGATGTTTGCCTGCAAACTGCTTTATGATACGGTCACCGCCGGCAAGATTGAGCCGCCTGATTATTTTGACGGCAATTGTTTTTCGAATATAGGGGCTTTTCAAATAACAGATGATACAAAAAAGTATGTACGCGACGTGTTTTCGATGCTCAAATTCCCTTGGGGGATATACCCGCTCAAGCTGGCGAAGATATATGCCTGCCTGGCGCGGCATTATGACAAGGCGCTTATGAAAATGTTTGAGGAAGCAATGACGGTGAACATGTCGCTCTTGCTGAACGGGGGCAGGGACTATGATTGCGCCAAAACCGGCGATGTTTTCAACGTCATCCGCAAGAATAAGGAGGCGATGCGAGAACGGCTGAACGGATTTGACCATATGTGCTTTTATGGAGGCGGCGCCTATGCGCGGTCGCTGCTTGACCTCTTTGCAATGTTCGCCCTGCGGCTGCCGGGCAAGATATGGGCCATCAATCATGAGGCGCCGCGCCGGATCGCTGGCGTTCCCGTGACGGCGCCGAAGTTTGACGCGCTCGGCCGAAATGACTGCTTGCTCATAACGAACAGTGATCCATTTATCGCCTCGAATGTTCAAGCCAGGGTGCGGACGACGGAAAATTGTTTCACGCTGAAAGAATTCGGCAAATTGCTCGAAAATTGCGCTCCGGGCGGATGAAAGGCAATATTTCAATAAATAAATAGCGGGAGCCCTCTCCATCTAGACTGCCAAATCGGCCAAGCGCCGCTCAATTTCCTCCGCGCTGAGGCCGGAGCGAAGCATTTGCAGAATTTCCGCTCTGCCTTCCGCCCTCGTCGCCTGCGGCGACGACACCCCCTTTCAAAAGGGGGCAATTGCAACACCTCCTTTCAAAAGGGGCAATTGCATGTGATGAACAAAAGAAAAAATACCGAGGTAAAATAATGAAAATCGCAATCATCGGCATGGGGTATGTCGGACTGGTCACGGCGGCCTGTTTCGCGGAAATGGGCAATGACGTGCGCTGCGTCGACACGGACGAAAAAAGAATGGAAAATCTGCGGCGGGGCGTCATGCCGGTTTTTGAGCCCGGCCTGGAAGCCCTGGTTTCGGCCAACCGGGACAGGTTGACCTTTGCGCAGAACCTGCCGGAGGCTCTGCAATCGTGCGAGGCGTGCTTCATCGCCGTGGGCACCCCCATGAACGGCGCAGGCGGCGCGGACGTCAGCCATGTGCTGGAGGCGGCGCGGGAAATAGGGCGGCATATGACGCAGCCGCTGTGCATCGTGGACAAATCCACCGTGCCCGTAGGCACGGCCAAGCGGGTGCGTCAGGCGGTCCAGGCTGAGCTGGACGCGCGGAGCAGCAACCTGAGCTTCATGGTGGCCGCCAACCCCGAATTTTTAAAGGAAGGCAGCGCGGTCAGCGACTGCCTGAAGCCGGACCGCGTGATCATCGGCACCGGCTCGCCTGAGGCGGCGGCGCTGCTGAAGGAGCTGTACGCGCCTTTTGTCATGAATTCGGAATATTTCCTGCTCATGGACGCCGAGAGCGCGGAAATGACCAAATACGCGGCGAACGCCATGCTGGCCGCCCGAATATCCTTCATGAACGAAATCGCCAACATCTGTGAGCGCGTGGGCGCGGATGTCAACAAGGTCCGCGTGGGGATCGGCAGCGACCGCCGCATTGGCTTTCAGTTCATCTACCCCGGCTGTGGGTACGGCGGCAGCTGCTTTCCCAAGGACGTGCGGGCGCTGGTCAGCTTCGCGCAGGACGCGGGGTACGAGGCCCGTCTCCTGCAGGCGGTCGACGAGGTCAACGCCCGGCAGAAGCATGTGATCGCGGAAAAAGTTACGGCAAGGTTCGGCCCCGATCTCGCGGGCCGGAAGTTTGCCGTTTGGGGACTTTCCTTCAAGCCGGATACGGACGACATGAGGGAAGCGGCGTCCCTGACCGTCATCGGCGATTTGACGGCGGCCGGCGCGCACGTCGAGGCCTACGACCCCAAAGCGATGGGCGCGGCGCGGGAAAGCGGCCTTAAAGGCAATGACCGGGTTTCATACGCGGGCAGCAAATACGAAGCCGTCAGGGGCGCGGACGCCCTGGTTCTGGTCACGGAATGGAAGGAGTTCCGCAGCCCGGATTTTTATGAAATGAAGGAGCATATGAAGCACCCGGTTATTTTTGACGGGCGCAACCAGTATGACGCGGCCCAGATGGAAAAGCACGGATTTGAGTATTATCAGATCGGTGCCGGGAGGCCGGCATGAGCAGAATAATCGTGACCGGCGGCGCGGGCTTTCTCGGCTCGCATCTCTGTGAGAAACTGCTGGACCTGGGCCACGCGGTTTTGTGCGTGGACAATTTGCATACCGGACGCGAGGCAAACATCCGTCATTTGCTGGACAGGGCGGGTTTTGAGTTTGTCCGCCATGACATCACGCTGCCGCTGCACCCGGAGCGCATGGAGGCGGATCAAATCTACAATCTGGCCTGCCCGGCCAGCCCGCCGCGTTATCAGGCCGACCCCATTTATACAGCCGAAACAAATGTTCTCGGCGCGCTCAACATGCTGAGGTTGGCCCGAAGCCTCGGAGCCCGGATACTGCAGGCCGGCACGAGCGAAGTTTACGGCGACCCGGCGGAGCATCCTCAGACGGAGTCCTACCGCGGGAATGTCAGCACCTCCGGTATCCGTGCCTGTTATGACGAGGGCAAGCGGATGGCGGAAACGCTGTTTTTTGACTTTCGCCGGCAGCACGGCGTGGAAACAAAGGTGGCGCGGATTTTCAACACCTACGGTCCGCGCATGGACCCCGGTGACGGGCGGGTCGTGTCCAATTTCATCGTCCAAGCGCTGCGGGGGGAGGACATCACGGTTTACGGCGACGGCTCGCAGACGCGCAGTTTTTGTTACGTGGACGACCTGACGGAAGGGCTGGTCCGCCTGATGAACAGCCCGCCGGAGTTTGCCGGGCCGGTCAACCTCGGCAATCCGGCAGAATTCACCGTGGCGGATCTGGCGGGCATGGTGGTCGCGCTGACTGGGAGCAGGTCCGGAACCATCTTTCTCCCGCTGCCACAGGACGACCCGGCGCGGCGCAGGCCGGACATTTCCCTGGCAAAGCGAGTGCTGGACTGGGCGCCGGCTGTTGGCTTGGAGGACGGCTTGAAAAAGACCGTCGCTTGGTTCCGGGAGGAGCTGGCGCGTGGACAGTAAACCGGAAGCCGTCAGACTGGCGGATAATTATGATAACATTCTGATTTTTGGGGCGCAGGTCATAGCGCAGAGCATTTATGCCGCCCTGAAGGAATACTACCGCATCCCGGTCAGAGCCTTTGTCGTGAGCGGGCGGGCCGGGAACCCTGGCCGGATAGACGACGTCCCGGTGCTGCTCCTGCGGGAGGCCGGATTCGAGCGCGGGCGGACGCTGGTGCTGCTGGCGGTTTCCGAGCCGCTGCACCGGGAGGCCGCAGCCGCCCTGGCCCTGAACGGGTACGGGCATGTGCTTGGCATAGATTCCCGCGCGGAATACCTGATCATGGCCCCGTATTTCCGGAACATGACACAGTTCGCCCTTCTGGAGGACTGCGCCTTTGCCGTCGGCGCCGCCGCGCGCGGGGATTGGCGGGTGTATATGGCCAGAAGCGCATATGACCGCCCGTTGGCCGCCGCGCCGGAGCTGCCGGAGTGGGTCGTCCCGCTCCATGCCGGTGCGGCCCTGGACGGGCGGCGGCTGGCGGAAACCGCCGACGACTCCGGCGACAACATTTCCGCCCGGAACAGGAGCTATGCCGAACTGACCGCCACCTACTGGGTGTGGAAGAACACGCGCTGCCGCGTGAAGGGCGTTTGCCATTACCGGAGGATGCTGGCTGCCGGGCCCGAGGCGCTGGAGGCGCTGGAGAGCGGCCGGATTGACGCGGTCCTGCCGCTGCCATTTGTCTGTCTGCCGGACACACGGGCGCAGTGGGGCCGGTTTGTGCCGCCCGGAGACTGGGCGGCGGCGGAGAAGGCCCTGGAGGAAGCCGGCCGGCCGAGCGGCGCGGAAGCAGGGGAAATACTGGCTGGGCGGTATCATTACAGTTACAACATGCTTATCGCCAGGGCGGAGGTGTTTGACGATTATTGCGCCTGGCTGTTCGGGGCGCTGGAAAGGGCGGAGGCGCACGGAGCCGGCGCGGGGGGCGGCAAGGTCATGGCCTATATGGGCGAGGTGCTGACCTCCCTTTACTTTATGAGCCGCCGGCGCGGTCTGCGTGTTGTGCACGGGGAGAAAGAATGGATAATGTGAGGAGATGCCTGTGAGCGCTGAGTTTTACGCCTCTATGATGTGCGCGGACTACGGCTGTCTGGAGGAAGAAATACGGAGGCTGGAGGCCGGGGGTATCGACGGCTTCCACATTGACATCATGGACGGCCGCTATGTGCCGAATTTCGGCATGGGCATCCACGATTTGCGCTATATCCGCTCCGCCACCGGCAAAAGCGTGGAAACGCATCTGATGATCGCTGATCCTCTACGCTATGTAGATTTGTTCGTGGGCTGCGGCGCGGACGTCATTTACGTGCATCCGGAGTCGGAATACCATCCCTCTACCACGCTGGAGCGCATCATCGCCGCCGGCGCCGTGCCGGGGATCGCCCTCAATCCCGGCACCTCGGTTGAAAGTGTCATTGAACTTCTGGGGATCGCGGAGCGCGTCCTCGTCATGAGCGTCAATCCGGGCCATGCCGGGCAGGTGTATTTGCCTTATGTGGGTAAAAAGATAAGGAAGCTGATTGATATGAAAGAGGAATACGGCATAAAAATATACT
>JAISQG010000269.1 GCA_031274335.1 Gracilibacteraceae bacterium | reverse complement strand
GGTTGATTGCCAGTACGGCGCGGGAAACGTCACAAAATTTCCGGCGGCGACGGTTTTCGTCCTCGACCATCACCGGCAGGAAAAAGCCGAGTTCACGGACGGCATCATCCGGCCTCAGCTCGGAAGCTGCTCCACGCTCATCTGGGATTTGCTGCGCAAAGAGGGCTTCGATTTTGCCGCCGGCGCCGACGTTGCCACAGCCCTGTATTACGGCCTTTATACGGATACGAGCAGCCTTTCGGAGATCAGCCATCCCCTCGACAAGGACATGCGCGACACCTTGGCTTATAACCAAAATATATTAAAAAAGCTAAAAAATTCTAATTTAAGCTTTGAAGAACTGACCCTCGCCGGCTCGGCACTGACACAATGCAAAACGGATCCAGAACTGCGCTACGCGCTGCTCGCGGCCGGACCCTGCGATCCGAACATTTTGGGTTTTATCAGCGACCTGGCACTGCAGGTCAACGGCATCGACCTCTGCGTCGTCCACAGCGCCGTCCAAAACGGCGTCAAGCTGTCCGTCCGCACCTGCGTCAGGGAACTCATGGCCAGCGAATGCGCTGAATTTATAACGGAAGGCGTCGGCTCCGGCGGCGGGCATCGCGAAAAAGCCGGCGGCTTCATCCTCCGCTCGTCTCTGGATAATCTGAATACCGGTGCCGACGAGTTTCTGGAACGGCGTGTGCGCGAGTATTTAACAGCCTATGACGTGATTGACGCCGCGCATCACACTCTTGACGTCGCTGCCATGCCGGAATACACCAAGAAAAAAATCCCGGTCTTATTCGTCTTGTCCGCCGATATTTTCGCTCCCGGAACCCCGATACTTATCCGCACGCTGGAAGGCGATGCCGAAGCAGTCGCTTCCGACGATGTGTTTCTCATCATCGGCATGCTCGGAGAAGTTTATCCCATACGCCGCGATAAATTTCAAAAAAGCTACGCGACCCTGGACAAAACCCAAAAAAACTCTTGCGAGTACGAGTACAGCTATTCGCCAACGGCAATAAACAAAGTGACCGGCGATTCCGTAGAACTGTTCCCCCATGCCTCGCCCTGCGTCGCTCTGGGAGAGGCCGTTATCCGCGCGGTTCCGCTGAAACGCCGCGTGAAGGTGCTGACGGCATGGAATCCAGAAGGGTACATGAGCGGCAAGCCCGGGGATTTTCTCGCCGTGCGCCGCGACGATCACAGCGATGTTTATATCATCCGCCGGGATATTTTCTTCAAGACATATGAAGCCTCCTGAAAATGCCGCCGCCCCGAATCTGCCTGAAAGATCCGGGGCGGCGACGCGATTTTCTGCTTATAAACTACTCCTCGAACAGCACGGTGGACAAATATCTCTCGCCGGTATCCGGCAGGATGATCACGATGCTTTTGCCGGCGTATTCCGGGCGTTTGGCCAGCCGGGTCGCCGCCCACGCGGCCGCGCCGGAGGAAATGCCCACCAGCAGCCCCTCGGTTTTGGCGATGATGCGGGCGGCGGAAAAAGCGTCCTCGTTGCTCACTTTTATGATTTCGTCATAAATATTTGTATTCAGAATGTCCGGCACAAATCCGGCGCCGATGCCTTGGATTTTATGCGGGCCGGCCTTGCCCTCGGACAGCACGGGCGAATCGGCCGGCTCCACCGCTATCACCTTGACGGACGGGTTTTTTGACTTCAGGAACTCGCCCACGCCCGTGACGGTGCCGCCTGTGCCCACGCCGGAAACGATGGCGTCAACATTGCCGTCGGTGTCGTCCCAGATTTCCGGGCCGGTGGTTTCCCGATGTACTTTCGGATTGGCCGGGTTGACAAATTGCCCCGGAATGAAAGAATTCGGGATTTCCGCCGCTAATTCCGCCGCTTTTTCAATGGCGCCGCGCATCCCCTTCGCACCCTCGGTGAGCACCAGCTCCGCGCCATAGGCTTTGAGCAACTTGCGGCGCTCAATGCTCATCGTTTCCGGCATCGTGAGAATTATGCGGTATCCACGCGCCGCAGCCACGGAAGCCAAGCCGATTCCGGTGTTACCGCTCGTCGGCTCCACAATCACCGAGCCGGGAACAAGTTTGCCGCTTTGCTCGGCGTCATCCACCATCGCCTTGGCAATGCGGTCCTTCACGCTGCCGGCCGGGTTCTGATATTCAAGTTTCGCAATGAGCTCCGCCCCCAGCTCCAGTTTTTTGGCATACGCTTTCAGATTCAGCAACGGCGTGCCTCCGATGAGATCCGTCAAGCTTTGCGCAATTTTAGCCATTTTCATTCCTCCCGTTTTATCCAGTTAAACATATATGTTTAACTGGTATTTTGATATAATTATCTTATCTCATCGTCTTTTCTTTGTCAATACGCCGGAAAAAATTTTTTGAATCTACCCGCGGCAGTTTTTGCTATTGACAAATCAGGCCCTGTTCTGTAATATGGACGGGAGAAGCTTGCTGAAAATTCCCTGATTCAAATTGTTATGGAGGTGACGAAAATGGCGGCCGAACAAAAATTTTTCAAATGTAGCCATTGCGGCAATTTAGTGGGACTGGTACGGGACGGCGGTGTCAAGATCATTTGCTGCGGCGAGCCGATGCTTGAGTTAAAGCCGAACACGACCGATGCCGCGCAGGAAAAACACGTTCCCGTAGCGGTCAAAACCGCCGGCGCGCTGAAAGTGACCGTGGGCAGCGTCGC
>JAISQG010000261.1 GCA_031274335.1 Gracilibacteraceae bacterium | reverse complement strand
AGACACAGCGCGAAGGACAAAAAGGTATCGCGATATAGAGGGCGGCGCGGGAAGGATTGTCGCGCCGGTGCGCGAAAAAAGGACGCTGCCGCTCCGCCGTTTCCAACAAAAGAGCGGCTTTGTCCGGTCTCACGCCGTAAACGCCCGTGAGCAGCGCCGCCTGTTCCTCCGGCGGCCAGCCGCGTTCCGTCATAATATCGGCGAGTTTGCCCGGGCGCACGCCCACGAGGATGCCCCAGGGGAGCACGCGTCCCGTCAAGGCGGTCATCAGGCCGGACACCGCCCGTTTGAGCAGGATCTGGCCCGTATCTTCCCGGCCGGCGCGGGGAAAAGAAGCTATGTGCGCGCAATCAGCCGCGCTGAGGGTAAAAGTTTGCTGCGGTTCGTCCGCGCCGGCGGTGAAATATGAAACCGTATAGGCACCGTTTTCGTCCCGGCGCGCGCGCAAACAAGGGGCCGCGGATAAGCCCCCCTCATCCTCCGCTGTTTTGAGTCCGGGCCGGAAAGCCGCGAGCAGAGAGCGGCAGCCGGCCAAATGCGCGGGCGGCAGGCCTTCCGCCCGCAAAAGCAGCCGCGGGACGGCGGCGGGTTCGGCTCTCACTCCGCCCGCACGCAAAGATTATGGCGCTTTTCTTCGCCGATGGTGGTGCTTTCTTCGTGCCCCGGATAAACCGCCGTCGTCTCCTCCAGCGTATATAGTTTTTCCCGGATAGAGCGCGCCAAGTCTTCCGCGGATCCGCCGGGAAAATGCGTGTAGCCCACGTCGGTGTGGAACAGCGTGTCTCCGCTGAATAAAATTCCCTCCGCGAAATAGCAAACGCCGCCGGGGGTATGGCCGGGCGTGTGTAAAACCCGCAGCGCCGTGCGGCCGACGGGAATGATGTCTCCGTCCGCCACGAACCGGTCGGCTCGCAGGGAGGCGTCAGCCAGCAGCGGCGCGTCCGCGGCGTGAACGGCGACGGGCGCGCCCGCGGCCTTTTTCACCTCCGCCACGGCGCCGATGTGGTCGCTGTGACCGTGCGTCAGCAAAATGCCGCCGATTTTCAGGCCCAGTTCCCGGACGCGCGCCAGAATGGCGTCCGCGCCGCCGCCGGGGTCGATAACCGCGGCTTCCCGTGTTTCCGCGCACCAGAACAAATAGCAGTTTTCTCGCAGCGAGCCTGGGGAAACCAATGTTTCGAATTCATAGGCGCTCATCTTCGATATCATTCCTTTCGCTTGCTTAGGACCTGTCTGCGAATAACTTGTACATCTTGCTTGCCCTTTTGCGGTCTGTCTGTGTTGCCGGAACCCGCAAATACATCCAGTATTAGCGGAACCCGACGCCTTGACAGACCGCAAAATTTCGGCGCAATCTGAACAAGTTATTTCTTGACAGTTCCTTAGGACCTGCTCCGCAATCATGTTAAAACGCTTTCGCAGGCCATAACAGAGGTGCAACATAGACATTATATCATAAATGCGCGCATAGAGAGATTATCTGCACCCTCAATATGTTGAATGAATTGACCATATGTGGTATACTGATCGGCAAAGTGAGGCGATAAAGGAGAAGCATTTTGATCATCGGTATTGATCTGGGAACCACAAACAGCCTGGCCGCGCATTTTACACCGGAAGGGCCGCGGATCATCCCGAATTCTCTGGGGGATAATCTGACCCCTTCCGTTGTCAGCGTGGATGATGCCGGGGAGGTTTTTGTCGGCAAAATCGCCTGGGAGCGGCGGATTACGAACGGCGAGCAAACAGCGGCTGTTTTCAAACGCCATATGGGAACCAAAAAAGAATTTCTCCTGGGGAGCAGAACGTTTTTGCCGGAGGAGCTGTCCTCCTTTGTCATTCGCAAGCTGAAAGAGGACGCGGAAGCATTCCTCGGCGAAAAAGTGGAGGAAGCAGTAATCAGCACGCCGGCGTATTTCAACGACATGCAGCGCCGGGCGACCAAAACAGCGGGCGAGCTCGCCGGACTCCGGGTGGAACGCATCGTGAATGAGCCGACCGCGGCCGCCATCGCCTATGGTCTGCATGAGCGCCCCGAGGCGGCCAAATATCTGATTTTTGACCTCGGCGGCGGCACATTTGACGTTTCCATCCTGGATTTCAGCGGCAATGTCATGGAAGTGCGCGCCGTGGCCGGCGACAATTTTCTCGGCGGCGAGGATTTCACGGACGCGCTGACGGCGATGTTTCTTTACAAAAACAAGCTGGACGGCGCGGAGCTGTCGCTGCGGGACATGGCCATCCTGCGCAA
The DNA here is from genome assembly GCA_031274335.1 of Gracilibacteraceae bacterium. Taxonomy (GTDB): domain Bacteria; phylum Bacillota; class Desulfitobacteriia; order Desulfitobacteriales; family Syntrophobotulaceae; genus JAIRRL01. Next base: position 775 of record JAISQG010000261.1, on the reverse strand, counting down.
AAACGCCGAGGCCGCCAAAAAAGAATTCTCCTCCGCCCGGGCCGTCGAGATGCAATACCCATATAATGGGAATATTCTGACCATGACCGTCAGCCTCGACGAATTCGAAAAGCAATGCGCCTTCATCCTGAACAAATTGCGCGCTCCCGTCGTCCGCGCCCTTTCCGACGCTTCGATCAAACTGGCCGACATCGACACGGTCGTGCTGGTGGGCGGCGCCACGAAGCTCCCGATTATCCGCAATTTTGTCAGCAAATTGTTTGGCCGCCTGCCCGCCTCCCATATCAACCCTGATGAAGTCGTGGCCCTGGGCGCGGCGGTGCAGGCCGCCATGAAACAGCGCAACCAGGCCATCCGGGAACTGGTTTTGACCGATGTCTGCCCGTTCACGCTGGGGACAAGCGTCTCGGTTCCCAGCGCCAGAGGCGTCTACCAGTCCGGCGTTTACTGCCCGATTATCGAGCGCAATACGGTGATTCCGGCCTCCCGTGTCAGCCGCGTTTATACCCTGCATGACAATCAGCAGAGCGTGCTCGTCGAAGTGCTGCAGGGCGAGAACCGGAAAGCCAAGGAGAACCTTTTTCTCGGCGAACTGGATATCCGGGTGCCGCCGGGGCCGGCGGGAAAAGAAGCGCTGGACATCCGCTATACTTATAATGTGAACGGCATATTGGAAGTGGAGGTGACGACGGTTTCCACAGGCCGGACGGAAAAACTCATCATTGAAAAAAATCCCGGCGCGATGACGGAGGAAGAAATCCGTCAAAGCCTCGAA
>JAISQG010000259.1 GCA_031274335.1 Gracilibacteraceae bacterium | reverse complement strand
ACGGACATGAGCCGGGAGGAGACTGTGCTAATAGTAGACTATGACGGCGACGGGGAAACCGACGCCACCTGGACGGCGCGGGAGAACGAAACCGTGACGGCCGCCGACAGCGAAGAAGCTCCTGAACCGGGTGATGGCGAAGGCGATCCTGAACCCGGCGATAATGACGAAACAACTCCCGAACCGGGTAGCAATGACGAAACCTCTGAACCCGGCAACGATGGTGAATTTCCCGAACCTGGAAACGCTGACGAAACTCCTGAACCCGGCGACAACGGCGAAGCAACGCCTGAACCGGGCGATCCCGGCCAGGCGAATCCGCCGCGGACATCACCCGGCAATGCCAACGGCGGCAGCGGTTTTTCTAGTAGCACGCCAGAGCGTGTTGACGGCGAAGGGGAGGTGACTTATATCGCCGGTCCGGACAGAATAGCCACCGCCGTGGCGATCTCCCGGCAGGGCTGGAAAAAGGCCGATGCCGTGATCCTGGCCTCCGGCGCCGACGCCAGCCTGATAGACGCCGCCCTCGCCGCGCCGCTGGCCGGGCAGGAGGACGCGCCTATTCTGCTCTCTGTCCAAAACAGCCTGGAACCTTCTGTTATCGCGGAAATCCGCCGCCTGGGAGCAATGAAAGTATATGCCGTGGGTGCTTTGAGCCGGAGCGTGACAGATGAGCTTCGCGCCGCCCTGCCCGGCATTGAGATAGAACATCTCAAAGGCCGGGATCGCTGGGAAACGGCGTCGCTCATCAGCGCCAAAATAGAGAACCCGCAGGGCGTGTTCGTTGTCGGCGCGGATGCCTTGGCCGATGCCGTGTCAGCTGCGCCATTCGCCGCCGCCAATGGCTATGTCATCCAGCCGGCCCGCCCGGACGGTGCCTTCGAACTCGATTACCCGCTGACGGCCAATCGCTATATCCTCGGCGGCCCGGCTCTCGTGCGGGACATTCCCGGCTACACACGCATATACGGGGCGGATCGCTACGCCACGAATAAAGCGCTGATAGAGGCGCTGCCTTTTGAGCATGACAATATTTACTTCGCAGACGGCCACACCCTCGTGGATGCCCTGACCGGGGCGGCTCTGGCCGCGCGAAGCGAGGCGGCCGTCATTCTTGTGGCTGGCAACCGGGAGAGCCTGAATTTTGCTCCGGCAGCCGGAAGCAAAATTTATGCGCTGGGAAGCCTGAAATGAGAATAAACAAATATTATCTCATAAATTTCTTCCTTCACGCACTGTACGGAGTTATGTGGTTGCGGAGTGGCGTTGCGGAATTCGGAGACTATGGGCCTTTTTTATCAGACTTACTTTTAATAATATGGTTGATAGTTTCTATTCCTGCGCCGATTATAACCAATATAGTTTGCATGGTCAAGCTCATGAAGAAGAATCCTGATAACTCTGGTTTACAAGGCTTGATTTGTTTGGGCGTTGCTGTATTGGGAGCATTTTTTGGGATAATGCTTGTGGGAGTAGGTCTCATATTACTTGGTTCTATCAGAGGAAGCATATGATGGCAAACTTGAAAGCATTGCGTGAGAAGTACACCGGCTTCCAAGCGGGAGTGTTTTCGTTTAATGCGATAACTTGGCTTATCTTTTGGGTGTCGGGGATTTTTGGCCCCCTTGCGCTGGCAAGATTTACATTTGCCTGCATAATTTTAATTAATGTTTGTTGCATGTGGCTCATTGAAAAAAAGCCGATTATCTGTTATAGTGTCTCTGTCGCGTATTATTTACTGGAGGGGAAAAATTATGCCGGCTATAGTGTTAATCGGAGCGCAATGGGGAGATGAAGGCAAGGGGAAAATAACGGATTTCCTGGCGGAGAAAGCGCAGGTCGTCGTGCGCTATCAGGGCGGAAACAACGCCGGCCACACGATCGTCCTGGGAACGGAAGTTTATAAACTGCATTTGACGCCGTCCGGCATTTTTTATCCGGACAAACTCTGCGTCATAGCCAATGGGGTAGTCCTTGATCCGGCTATACTGCTCGCCGAGCTGGACAATTTGCGGGCGCGGGGCGTGACGACCGAAAATCTGCGCATCAGCGCAAACGCCCATGTGATCATGCCGTATCACCGGCTGCTGGATGAATTAGAAGAAAACGCTCGCGGCGCGGGTAAAATAGGCACAACGGGACGGGGCATCGGGCCGGCTTACCGCGATAAAATCGGCCGCTCGGGCATCAGGGTGCAGGATTTGCTGGAAACGGACGCGCTGGCCGCCAGAGTGGAGGAAAACCTGGCGGAGAAAAACGCGTTGCTGACAAAGATTTACGGACGCCCGCCGCTCCGGGCGGAAGAAATAATCGCCGAATACAGCGCTTACGGCGCCAGGCTCGCCCCTTATGCCGCCGACACATCCCTGCTCATCAACGAACGCCTGGCCCGCGGCGAACGAGTGCTTTTCGAAGGGGCGCAGGGCATCATGCTGGATCTCGACCACGGCACTTATCCTTTTGTCACCTCCTCGAACCCGGTGGCCGGCGGGGCCTGCACGGGGGCGGGCGTGGGACCCATGTGTGTCAGCGCCGTGCTGGGAGTGCTGAAAGCCTACACCACCCGCGTCGGGGCGGGTCCTTTCCCGACGGAGCTCCTGGATGAAAAAGGCGAGCAGCTCAGGCAGCGCGGCGGGGAATTCGGCACAACGACGGGGCGCGCGCGGCGCTGCGGCTGGTTTGACGCGGTGGTGGCGCGCTATGCGGCCCGCGTCAGCGGCCTTTCGCATCTGGCCTTGATGAAGCTGGACATCATGACCGGAATCGGTCCGCTGAAAATCTGCACCGGCTACCGGCTACCGAACGGAACGGTGCTGACGGAGTTTCCCTTGAGCGCGCGGGTTTTGAGCCAAGCCGCTCCGGTGTATGAAGAAATGCCCGGCTGGGATGAAGACGTGACCGGCGTCAGGGAATTCGCGGATTTGCCTCCGGCGGCGCGCGCCTATGTCCTGCGCCTGGAAGAGCTGGCCGGTGTGCCGGCGGCGCTGATCGCCGTCGGGCCGGAACGAGAGCAGACGCTGGTGCGGGGCAAAATCTTTGAGTGAACCACTACCCACTAACCACTAACCACTAACCACAGCAATACCATCTGCTGAGGAGGTCGCCTTGGACGATGAAAAGAAATTTGCCGTATTGATTGACGCGGACAATATTTCCGAGCGTTATATTAAATTTATTCTGGACGAAATATCCAATGAGGGCGTGGCGACATACAAACGCATTTACGGCGACTGGACGACGCCTAATCTCAATCCTTGGAAAACGGCGCTGCTGGACAACTCGATTCTGCCGTACCAGCAATTCGCTTACACAAGCGGCAAAAACGCCACGGATTCGGCCATGATCATCGACGCGATGGATATATTTTATTCCGGTCGCGTGAACGGATTCTGCCTGGTTTCCTCGGACAGCGATTTTACGCGCCTGGCCGCGCGCTTGCGCGAAGGCGGCATGATCGTCATCGGCATGGGGGAGAGCAAAACGCCGAAATCCTTTATCTCTGCCTGCAACCGTTTCAAGTACCTTGACATCCTCGCGGCGGAGAGCGCGACCATCAAGCCGGAGACCGAGGATAAACAGTGTGAGGAGGAAAAGCCGGAAAACGGCAAGACGCGCCGCGGCAAGGCGGAGGCGGAAAAAGCGGCCAAAGCAGAAAAATCAGCGGCGAATAAACGCACCATCCGGGCGGCCATCCTGGCCATCGTGGCCGAAAACTCCGACGACAACGGCTGGCTGAACATCGGCGAACTCGGCGACCGTCTCGTCAAGCGTTACCCGGACTTTGACGTCCGCAATTTCAACTTCTCTAAATTATCCCTTTTTGTACAATCATTGGATTATCTGGTGACAAAAAAAGTGCAGAACGGAGTATACTGCAAGATCAAAGTTTAAGGAGTGTTAAGAAATGGAAAAATTCGTTCCGTATGGAAAGCTGTCAAAGAAAAAGCGGCGGGAACAGGACAGCGCCCAGCGCCTCGGCTGGGGGCCTTTGTGCCCGGCGACGCGCAAGCCGCCGCATCCGAAAGCATATCAGAGAAATAAAGCCCGTCAGTGGCCCGATGCCGCAGACGGGCTTTCTCTCGCGCCGCTATGCGCGAGCTGATCGTCGTCGAGGGGCGCGGCGACGCGGAGGCCCTGCGTCGAGCCTTAGGCGACGCGGAAATCCTGTGGACGGAGGGCTTCGGGCTTACGGCGGCCAAGCTGGCCTATATCAGGCGGGCGGCGGCGGAGCGCGGCGTCATTATCTGTACGGATCCGGATCACGCGGGCGAAATGATCCGAGCCAAACTGGACAGGCGCGTCGCCGGGCTACGGCATGTTTATCTGCCGCAGGCGGCGGCGCGAAACCGGCGCGGCGATGATATCGGCTGGGAATACGCCTGCCCGGAAGCCATTCGGGACGCCTTCCGCCAAATACAGCTCACGCCGGAACAAACAGGAGAGACGCCGGAACCGCTTGAAATGACGGATTTGACGAAATGGGGCCTGGCCGGCAGCGAGGCGTCCCGAAAGCTGCGATACGCGACTGGGCGGCTTTTGGGACTTGGCGAGTGCAACGCCAAACAGTTTTTGTTACGAATTAACAGGTTTCAAATCACGCGCCAAGAGATAGAAGCCGCTGTAAATCAGGCTTTCGAGCAAACGGGCGCCAACGAGCCCAAAAATTCCTAAAAGTTCCAAATACACAATTTGGGCTTATGTCACCTATCGGCGACAATACGGGTGACCTAATAGGCATAATTCGCCACCGCAATAACGCCTGCGGATTGCGGCTCGGTGACCGCAATGGCCTACGGATTGCGGCTCGGCGGCCGCAATGACGCCTACGGATTGGGCTCGGCGGCCAGTCCGCCGGCATCCGTAAGCGTCACAAAAGTCACACGTTTTCAAGCTATCGTCATTGCGCAGAGCGAAGCATCGTATTCGTCATTGCCTCAAGTCTCCCAGCCGCCCGTGCCGTCAGCGCCGCCGGTGCTGTTCCAGGTCAAATCCGGCCCGCTGTAACTTCCCCAGCTTCCACCCGGCCCAAAACGGAGAACCGCACCTGGTTTTCCCGTTATGGTCACTCCGACCTCAACATGTCCGGCGATATTCAGGGCTGAATCCACGCCGACCTCTATTCTGCCCTCGCCCGCCATGATAACGGTCCCGCTCAAGGTCATAGACGTGCTGAGTTCAGGAGTGAGGGCCAGCACGGCGTTATCCGCCAGCCGCCACTCCGCCGCGGAATCGAATCCGGTCAGCACGGTGGCGGTTCCTCTCAGAGCGTAATAATCCCTGGTAATATCAAATTCGCCGCCGCTGATCATCATCAGAGCGCCGCTTTCCGCCGTGCCGCCGATAAGATGGGTCGCGCCGAATGTCACCTCGCCGCCGCTCAAACAGGTGATGACGGCATCGCCGCCGCTCCAGATGCCACTCCCGTCCCCGGCATTGTTATTAACCAGGCTGCCGCCGCGCGTGATCCAAATTCCCCCGCTGCCGCCGAGCGCGCAGCCGTCGGTAAATTCCAGCCT
>JAISQG010000267.1 GCA_031274335.1 Gracilibacteraceae bacterium | reverse complement strand
CCTCCCAGGTTTCCGCGCAGGCGGCACAGGCCATTTCCTTCAACTTTGCCGTATCGGCTTCCATTGCCTCGACTGTGGTAAAGCTGACTCGCGTGTCTATACCCATAGTCCATATGCTCCCTTATATGATAAATTTCAAGCGGAAGTCTGAACTCCCACTGATGGAGTCTCGTCCAACAAGCCGAGCCCGCGCCACACATCCGCCGTCGCCCTTTTCGCCGCCGAATCGGACGGCAGCTTTGCCGTCGGCTCGCCTCTGGCGTCGTATTCGTACAACAGCCGATCTTCAGGCAGCAGGCCCGCGAGTGAAAGGCCGAAGCGGGCTGCCCGCTCCCGGATCTCTTGTGTGTCCGCATCCGGCGGCACCTTGTTGACGATGAGGCGGATGGCACCCGGTTGCATGCCCAGAGCAAAGATCAGCTCCTGAATACGGGCGGCGGCCTGCATACCCCTGACGGAACAGTCAGAGACGAGCAGCATGAGATCCGCACCCGGTAAAATGCCCCGGCTGATATGCTCCATGCCCGCTTCGTTGTCAACCACGACATATTTGTAGTTGCCGGCCAGGCGGTCAATCTGCATTTTCAACATGCTGTTGACGAAGCAGTAACATCCCGTGCCTTGAGTGCGCCCCATGACGAGCAGATCATAATCCTTCTCTTCAGACAGCGCATCCATGAATTTCGTATCTAGATAATCCTGTTTGGTCATGGTCGCCGGCACCGTTTCGCTCGCGCCGGCATTTTTGATGGATTCGCGGATGCTGCCCAATGACTCCGGTGCCGGAACGCCCAGCACTTCGTTCAGATTGGCGTTGGAATCAGCGTCCACAGCCAACACCGGCTTGCGGCCCGCTTGGCATAGTGCTTCGATCAACATCCCGCAAACCGTCGTCTTCCCCGTGCCGCCCTTGCCGGCTACGGCTATCGTGTATGGCGTCATCTGACTCCCCTTTCCGGCCCAAACAATGTGGCGTCGGTATGCGGTAAAAAACAGGCGGCAACGAATTCGTCCATATAACCGGGGTGCGCGGAAAGCTCGATATATGTCATGCCGGCACCGACCGCTTCCACTTCGGCGCAGGCCGCGCGCGAGGTCAGCATGGCGTAAGCCCCGAGCAGTGACGTGTTGCCCAAATAGTGAAACCTTTCCTCCGGCAGATTCGGGAGCATGCCAATGCTGATAGCGTTAGCGATGCCAATCCCGCTGCCGATCCCGCCCGCGACGTAGACAGCGGCCAAATCGCCCGGCTCACAGCCGGCGACAGCCAACAAGGTGCGGACAGCGGAAAAAATTGAACCCTTGGCTCGGATGAAATTATCGATGTCCACCTCCGTAAGCGCGATGTCGGCACCGCTTTCCGTGTCCGGCGCGAAAACCGCGACAAAGCTGCCCACGCCTGCATCATCCCGGCGAATCCGCAAGCCGCTCCGAATGATTTTGCCTTTGGCGTTGATCACGCCGCAACGAAAGAGTTCCGCTATGAGGTCGATCAAGCCGGAACCGCAGATTCCGGCTGGCTTCGTCCCCTCCTCTCCCATCACAGATATTTCCAATTCGAGCGTGTCCGCGTCGAGCCGGCAGGATTCTATCGCCCCGTCCGCCGCCCTCATGCCGCAACTTATGTCGCCGCCTTCAAAAGCCGGGCCGGCGGAACAGGCGCAAGCCAGGAGGAACTCCGCGCCGCCGAATACAAGTTCGCCGTTGGTGCCCAAATCAATGAACAGGCAAAACTGCTCCTGTTTGGGCAGCATGGAGGCAAATACACCGGCGGTGATGTCTCCGCCGACATAACTGCCGATACAGGGTGCCGCCAGCACTTCCGCGCTGCGGGGGAGACAGGGGGCGATATCCGGCCCGGCCAGCCCCTCCGCCCGGAAAAACGCCGGAACATATGGCTCCAGACGCACATATTCCGCCGGGATGCCTAAAGCCAAATGCGTCATTGTCGTGTTGCCGGCAAAAGCAACTTTTTTGATATCCGCAGGCGTGATGCCCGCCGTCCGGCACATATCATCAATCAGCGGCGCCAAGCTCTCTTCTCTGATCGCCGTGCGCAAACGTGCCAATCCGCCCGGCCGCGTGCTTTGAATGATGCGGTTGATGACGTCGGCACCGTAACGCAATTGCGCATTGCCTGCCGATCCTGCCGCAAGCGGTTCCCCGGTCAGCAGATCCACAAGAAGCGCGCTCACAGTCGTAGTGCCGATATCCACGGCTAAACCCACGAGCGGAGACGGTGCCGGACATGCAGGCGCAATGTCCGCAATGGTGTGCTTTCCTGATGTCTCGTCTACGCGAACCGCGCAAACGACGTGCCAGCCGGAAACCCGCAACACGGACGGCAGCTTGGCCAGTGCCTCCAGGCTCATCTCGAAACAAACGGGCGGCGGATAGACAGAAAAATACGCTGCGCGCAAGCGTTCCCGGTCGGCGGCGGGGTCGTCAAGTGTCGGGGGATTCAGTCTGACCTCCCGCCACTCCAGCCCGCTGTCCCCGGCAAACCCCAGCCCTTGCAGCGTTTGCCGAAAACCGGCGAAAACCGCGCTCTCCCTTTGGCCGCGAAGATCAGTGACCCGCATTCGTTTCGACAAGACGAGCGAGGCGTCCGGCACCAGCACCTCCGCCTCACCAGCCACAAAACTCTCACAAGCCAACCGCGCTCCGGCTGCGTATTCCTCCGCGCCAATGTGCCGGCTGGCCGAACTTCTCAGTGTCTCCGCTCCTGACAACAGCCATACTTTGCATTTCCCGCAGGAGCCGCTGCCGGCGCAAGGCGCGTCGATCGGAATTCCGGCGCGCTGCGCGACAGCCAGTAACGATTCGCCAGCGAAAGAAACAGCGTTGACGGCGGCGTCGCCGCCGTCAACCCGGAATACAATATTTATTGCGTTTGTAGTTTTGGCAGCTATTGTCTCATAGCTTGCTCTACCCGCCATCCATATCCCCTCGCTGCCGTGCTTCACATGTCGTAATGTTTAGGATTGAATTTCTTGCATGTTCCTGCGATCTTGTCCACGAACGCGCCCTCGTCTGCCGGCAGCTTGTCGAGCGCCTTCATGATCTTATCAGCCTGCCGGATTTCCTTATCAGAAAGATTCAGCGCGCCTTTGGCATGGCCGTCTTTGATCTCCAGCAACGCCAGTTCAGCGGCTTTTTTGGCCTGGGCGTAATGCCCGTTCTCTTTAACGACACCTTTCGCAATTTTCAGAACGATGTCGGGCCGCAGGGTATAGGCTTGGGGATCAAGGTAGCTGTCGCCGTCGGCGTGCAAGTCACGCAAGAGGCGGGCCGCATCCGGTCCGGCTTTTGTCGCTCCGTTGAAAAGGCGGCAGTCATAGATGAGCTGCTCAATGCTGACCGTGGGCGCCATGCCACCCAGAAGTTTGATGTTCTGGATAGATTCATTGCTCCACAGGTCGCAAGCGCAACCGGCGACATTGCCCACGGAGGACAAATGCGCGCAGGCGGCCGTCCGGCCTTCCATGGAGATGGGCGTGCCGGAAACGGCTTTAATGAAAACACCTTCATAGCCGCAGTCTTTATCAGGCCCCTTGGCGCCGGCTTCCACCGCCACGAGTGTCCGCACCCCGGCCATCGCGCGCACGGCGGCGGAGAACACGCGAGGAATCATATTGGTTTCGGCCAGAACCATCGCGGTATTGGCAAAGCCGCAGGCCGTGTCGCCTGCGGGAATCGTCCCCGTGGCATTCGCTATTTTGACGATTTCACCCCAGAGTTTTTCCATGTCTTTGGCCCCAATGACGCCCAGCGCGAAAAGACACTTGGCGATATCGCCGTCCATCAATCCTTCGTCATGCACGTCTTTGCCGCCGATCGACTCTATGGATAAAAGGTCGGCGCCGGCTTCCGCACTGAGCTGGAAGGTTTTCAGCACATTATCCCAATGTTCGCCGTGATACATGTGTTTCAGGTCACGCCCTTCGCGGATATCGACGGGCGTGATGCGCACCGCGCCTTTAACGCCATGCTTCGTTTCGTATTCCTTGATGACGTCGACTACGATTTTACATATTTCCGCTCCCCATTCCGGGTGGAAAGTCGTCGGCGGCAGCAGTTCGATCTCTGCCACGAAACCGGGAGCGAACAGTTCGTAAGCCCGTTTGCTGATGCCTTCGGCAATTTCCCGGTAATTGGCGTATACTTCCTTCAGCGTACCTTCTTCAATCGACATCGGCGGGAGGGTAAAATTAACCTCCGGATAAACGGTGCCGCCGCCGATAACCAGGCCGTTTTTCAATGTGACCGGTTTGGGCGCCTTGCCAAAGATGAAATCCTCCGCCGTTTCATAAGCGGTTTTCGTGAATTTTGCCATATCGTACCTCCTCGTTTTTTCTGGCTCGCCAGCACATTCCTCAGATACGGTTCACGCTTTCTTCCGCTCGATCACGGCTATGGCGGATTCGGCGGCGCTGGCTGCATCCGGGGCATAGATGTCGGCGCCGACGCTGCTCCGATAAGTCTCACTGATGGGCGCGCCCCCGATCATGAAGACGACATTGTCGCGCACCCCTGCTTCTTTGAAGGCGTCGATCGTGGTTTTCATCTTGGGCATCGTGGTGGTGAGCAGAGCGGATAAGGCGACGATGTCCGGCTTCTCCGTCTTGTACGCTTCCAGGAACATGGCCGGCGTAACGTCGGTGCCCAGATCTTTGACATCCATGCCTTTGCCTTCCAGCATCATGCGCACGAGGTTCTTCCCGATGTCGTGCAGGTCGCCTTCCACGGTACCGATGATCACCTTGCCGCTGCTTTTCGCGCCCGATTCCGCCAAGTATGGCTTGAGAACCAACGCGCCCGCCTTCATAGCGTTTGCCGACGCCAGAACTTCCGGCACGTAGATCTCTTCCTCCTTGAACAAGGCCGCGATAATATCCATCCCGGCCATCAGTCCCTTCTGCAGTATGTCACCCGAAGATACCCCCGCTTCCAGCGCTTCTTTCACCAGTTCCACTACGTCGTCACTTTCCCCTTCTTGCAACGCTTCCGAAATCTTGGCTAAAATCTCCGCCATAATGTAACCTCCCTCCAATTCTGAATAGTTAGTTTGTTACTCTCCATATATAGTGTATTCGTTCATTTGCGAAAATGCTAGAAAAATACGACGCTGAAGCTGGTAAATTTCGACACAGTTGCTGGAAAAGAGTAAAAACAGGGATAGTCTTTTGGTTATCCCTGTTTTTTACTATTTTTAGAAACTATATTTGCAACGAGACTGCTTTGACGCGGAATTTTTGCGCCCCCCTGCGCAATACCGGGACGCCGAGGCGGCACTAGCCCCCTTTTGAAAGGATAGGGGCGCGACCGCCGCAGAGCACAACAAGCGCGACCGCGCGCAGCGATGAAGGGAG
>JAISQG010000197.1 GCA_031274335.1 Gracilibacteraceae bacterium | reverse complement strand
AAGGGGCTTTACGGCACTTTGGGTAAGCCTTTCTTCCTTCTTTTTCCTTGTAGCAAAAACCGCCTCAGCGAGGCGGTTTTTGCTATGGTAATTGATTCGCGGCTACCTGCTGGCTGGTCTCCAGTAGGCGCAGTACCTTTTCGGCCAGATAGAGACGAAAACCGTCCTCCGGCGCCGAGAGGTCGAGGCCGGTCTGGATGCAGAAACGCTCTACCCGGTACAATACCGTGTTTTTATGGACAAAGAGTTTACGGGCGACTTGGGTGGCGCGGCGACCGGCCAGCAGGTATTCATAGGCTGTCTGAAAGAGGGCGGTGCCTTCGCGGCTGTCCTGCTCCCAGACAGCCTGGATTTTCGGCGGGCAAAAATCCTTGATGTAGGACTCGTCGACCCGCGACAAAAGCTCGTACATATAGACATCCCAATGGCAGTAGAGGGGGCCGGGCAACTGGAGCACCACCCCCAGCCCCAGCACGGTCAGAGCCTGGGTGTAATAATGGGCAGTCTCCATGAGGTCGGAGAAGTTGCGGCTTGTACCGCCTATCAGATGGTTTTTGCTCAAGAAAGGCTCCAGTAGCTCCTTGGTTTGGGCAAAATCCGCCGCGTCCCGCATATCCAAAAGGACAAAGATGGAACCGCCCCGGAGCAGGGCGATCTGGCGGGGCAGGAGCTGTTTGAGGTAGAAAAGCTGCGGTTTGAGGCCTTCATTGGCCGGCTCGCCGCCAATGAAGGAGCCATCCGGGCGGATGACCAGGCAGTAGAGGCTGGCACCCGGGCTCCAGCCGGCGACCGCGCATCTGGCGCGCAGGCGCTCGCGGGTCGTATCCTGCTCCAAGAGCTCCAGCAGGATGCTGCGGTAAGCGTCGAAGGCCTGGAGATGATTGCCCTGTTTTTGCAATTCCACGGCCACCAGGTCGGAGAGGACGCGGATCAGCCACTCGTCGAAGGCGCTGAAGCGCCTTTGATCCTCCAGAAAGGTCAGGTGGCCGACGAATTGGTCGCTCACCCGTATCCGCATGAGCAGGCGGCGGTGCTGGTGGGCATAACCGCCGCCCATCAGGAGCGGTTTGCCGGACAGGATCAGCTTTTCCAGGATCTCGCCCAGGCCGTAATGGATGTAGTTTTCGGCGGGGACGAAGCCGGTGCGGAGCGTGTCCTTGAGGACGCTGTCGTCCAAGGAGCGCAGGCGGGTCATGTCGTCGGCGGCCATCAGCTTGGAGGAGGGATCCTGCAGAAAGGCCGGGTTGCCGGTGTAGGACGAGGCGACCCGGAGCAGCCCTTCCAGGCCGGTGCAGGCGGCCAGGGCGTCCGTCAGCGCCAGTTTGCACTCGGCGCGGCGGCGATAATCCACCAGTATCTCGTCCACAACCGTCTGCAGGGCGGCTAGAGCTTCCCCGACGGTGCCGTCCGACGCGACGACCGCTGAGTCCAGGGGCAGATCGTCGCGCAGACTGCCCAGGAGCACAAGCCCTTCGGCGGCGCCAAGCAGGTCGGAGGAATAATCGACCGCCAGGGCTACGCAGACCGCGCCCGGCGTCCCCGGCGCGTCACAACGCAAGGCATAGCGGCGCGGAGTGCATTTCCCCCAGCCGAGCACCCGAAAGCCCCTGCTCTCCAGCTCCGACAGAAGCGCGGCAAACGTGATCATTGATGTTCCCTCCACCGTCCAAGCCTGTTTACGCCGTGCCAATCTGACAAATTATTGCCGGACTGGCCTTTCCAGCGATTACCGGGTATACTTCATCCGTCAAAGTGGCGATTGGCGCGCTGTAAGTACTTATAATTACTGTCTCATCTAATTAATACCCCATCAGCGGGGGATTCTTTCACCCTTGCTGATGGGGTCTCTCGTTCAATCGCGGACAGTTCCTCGGTGCGGATTATTTATACTGATTAGCCAGTCTCTTTTTCAGGCCCGCGGCCACGAGGGCCGGATCAACCGGATTGCGCGCGATGCCGGAATCAATGGCTGCTTTGGCCGTCGCCGCCGCCACCGCCGGAGCGACTTCCTTGTTGAAGGCGCTGGGGATGATGTATTCCGCGTTCAGCTCGCTTTCCTTGACGACGGAAGCAATCGCTTTGGCCGCCGCGATTTTCATCGCGTCGTTGATATCCGTGGCCCGCACGTCAATCGCGCCGCGGAACACGCCGGGGAAAGCCAGCACATTGTTGATCTGGTTCTTCGTATCGCTGCGGCCCGTGGAAACAACCGCGGCGCCGGCCGTAATCGCCCGCTCGATCGGCCAAATTTCCGGAATCGGGTTGGCCTGGGCGAAAATAATCGGATCCTTGGCCATGCCCCTGATCATATCCTCGTCCAGCGTGTTCGGGCCGGAAATGCCGATAAAAACGTCCGCGCCCTTCAGCGCGCCGGCCAGATTGCCCTGATACTTGCTCAAATTCGTCTTCTTGGAAATCTCCGTTTTCCAGGGATTCATGCCTTCCTGGCGGCCTTCATAAATAGCGCCCTTCGTGTCGCACATGATCACGTTTTGCAGGCCCTCGGCCATGAGGAGCTTGATGATGGCGATGCCGGCCGCCCCGGCCCCGCTGGCCACCACCTTGACATTGGCGATGTCCTTTTTGACCACTTTCAGCGCGTTGTACAAGCCGGCCAGCGTGACAATGGCCGTACCGTGCTGATCATCATGGAAAATGGCGCCCTTGAAAACGCCGTTCTTTTTCAGCGCCTCCTCGATGATGAAGCATTGCGGCGCTTTGATGTCCTCCAGGTTGACACCGCCGAACGTCGGGGCCATCAGCTCCACCAGCTCGACGATTTTGTCCGTGTCGGTCGTGTTCACGCAAATCGGGTAAGCGTCCACGTCGCCGAACGATTTGAACAGCAGGGCCTTGCCTTCCATGACCGGCATGGCGGCCGCCGGCCCCAGGTTGCCGAGGCCGAGGATGGCCGTGCCGTCGGAAACTATGCAAACCGCGTTGGCGTGGTTTGTATAAACGTCAAGATTCGCGATGTCGGCGGCGATTTCCTTCACCGGCTCGGCCACACCGGGCGAATAGGCCAGCGTCAGATCGTCCCGGTCCGCCGCTTTTGTCGTGACGCGAATCTCCAGTTTGCCCGGTTTTTCTTTATGATAAGCCAGGGCTTCCGCCCTAAGGTCTTTTATGCGTGTTTCAGCCATTGTCATCTTCCTTTCTCTTTAGGAACTGTTCATCAATAACTTGGCCATCTGGCCAAGTTATTTCTTTACAGTTCCTTAGGCGCCAGCCCGGATTAGCAGTTCTACCGCGCGAACGGAGCGGCTTCAAGCCGCCCCGTCACGGTAAAACTGAAACGTATTATTTCTTGCTGGCTTCCTTTTCCTGGATTTCCTTATGCGCGCTCATGATGTCAAGCGCGTTCAGATATACGGGCGTGTCCACCATTTTGCCGTTGAAGGAAACGGCGGCTTTGCCTTTGGCCAGGCCTTCTTCTTCAAATACTTTCACGACGCCGGAAGCCCATTCCACGTCCTCCGGGCTGGGGGCGTACAGGCGGTTTGACGGCTCCACCTGGCTCGGATGGATGATCATGCGGCCTTCGTAGCCCATTTGTTTGCCGTCAGCCACATTCCTCTCAAAGGCTGGAATATCCTGGAAGGCGACAAACGGGGCGTCGATGGCGACCAGGCCGGCCGTGCGGCAGGCCACGGCCACTTTGGCCCGGCCATACCATTGCTCCACCGCCTCGGACGTGATTTTGACGCGCATGTCGCGGCAGTAGTCCACAGCGCCGAAAATGGCGTTCACATTGCGTTTGCTGGCCAGACAGCATTCGCCGGCGTTCTGGATGCACTTGGCCGTCTCCAGCAACATGGAAATTTTCACCGTGCCGATGGGAATGCCGCGGCGGGCCTCCAGCTCCTCCAGTTTCCATTCCAGGCGCTGCACGTCGGCCGCGCAGCCGGTTTTAGCCAGAGTCACGCCGTCGAGGCCCTCGATCACGATAGCTTCCAGATCGTCGTTCGTCAGGCCGGTTTCCCAGTTGTTAATGCGCACATAAATAAGCGAATTCAGATTGCCTTTCCACTTGTTGATGGCTTCAGCCGCCGCTACCCGCGCGTTTTCTTTTTCGGACGGCGGCACGGCATCCTCCAGATCCAGCGTGATGATGTCCGCCGGAATATCAGGAGCCTTCTCGATAAACTTGGGATTATTCGCGGGGACATAGAAGATGGAACGCATGACTGCCATTTGGAACCCTCCCTTAGAAATTTATTGTATAGCTGTTTTCCTGACATTTTCCGCCAAAAAACGACACACGGGGGCGGTTAAGGCCGGCGCGCGTCAGCCGCCGGCAGTCGCGAAAAACGATATACCAGTTTCGTACAGCGAGACAATGCTTCATACAAAGTAATCTCACTGAATATTATGAAGCAATTTTGTCCTTTAGTCAACCTGTTTCTGAAAAATTTCTGCCAATTTTCCCGGCAACATTTTTCGACAATATATTCCAATTCATCCGTTTTTTCATCAATCAATTAATCGTCGCCCGTGCCGGCCCGCCGCCGGACAGCCGCCCTGGCCAGTTCGTCGCAGCGGTTGTTGCGCGGGTCGTCCGCGTGGCCTTTCACCTTATGCCAGACGACGGTGTGCCGCTCCGTCAAAACGACCAGCTCCCGCCACAGATCCTGATTCGCCACCGGTTCCTTCTGCGCCGTCCGCCAGCCGTTCCGCTGCCAGTTGTCGACCCAGCGGCGCTCAAAAGCGTTGATCAGATAGGCGCTGTCACTGTACAATTCCACGCGGCACGGCTCCTTCAGGCGCGCCAGCGCCCGAATGGCGGCCATGAGCTCCATGCGCTGATTCGTCGTGTCGGGCGCGAAGCCGCTCAACTCCCTGGTCTCCCCGCCATAGGCCAGAATAGCCCCCCAGCCGCCGGGGCCGGGATTGCCGGAGCAGGCCCCGTCCGTGTATATGACCACTGTTTTCACACTCCGCCCCCCTGCCGCTCCGCGCCGACTATTGCGCTTTTTGGCGGCAGCGTGAGCGCCAGCGCCGTTTCGTCACAGTTGGGAAATTTGACGCAATTGATACATTCCTGCCAGACTTTTTGCGGCAGGGACTCCTTTTCCACCTGCCGGAAACCGATTTTTTCAAAAAATTCTGTCTGGTAAGTCAGCGTGAATACCGAGAGGCACCCCATCTCGGCCGCTTCCTCCAGCAGCAGGCGCACAAGCTGCCGGCCGATCCCCTGTTTCTGGTATTCCTCCGCCGTGGCCAGCGTGCGTATTTCCGCCAGGTCATGCCACATGATGCGCAGTGCGCCGATGCCCGCGAGCCGCTCTCCGTCGCGGGCCACCAGGTATTCCCGGATTCCC
>JAISQG010000133.1 GCA_031274335.1 Gracilibacteraceae bacterium | reverse complement strand
TTGTGCCGGATGACGAGCGCCAGCGCCAGGCAGAGCGGGGAGAGGACGATGAGGGCTCCGCCGGACAGCAGGATATCAAGCAGACGTTTAAAGGTGTTTTCGTATAAGCGGGACTCGCCGGCGCGCGCGCGGGCTTCCTGTTTCCGCGTCATAAAGGATACTCCGTTCAACATTCAGCGAAGGTTGATAAAGGCAAAAGCGCATGGGCACGATGATATTATACCCGAATCGCCAGGCATTTGCAATGCCGGCTGAGTCATAAAGCAGGGGGAGCGCTTGCGGGTTGCGGGGGCGGGGAAAAAGGAAAAGAAAAAAATATGTTTTTTTTCGCTGTTTGCCTTGACAAAGAATGTGGCGTGTGCTTTAATCAGAACAGCAATACATGTAAAACATATCTGAATAGTATGTATTACCTGTGTCGAACGGAGGTTTTGACAGCGCTGACATCACGAAAAATTTATATGGAGAGGTTAGAATGGTGAGGTTAGAATGGTGAAAATCGCGGGCAGCTTGACGGAGTTGATTGGCGAGACCCCGCTGCTGGAGCTCAGGTCGTATGGTGCCTTGTCCGGTAGCCGGGCCCGGCTCATCGCCAAGCTGGAGTATTTTAATCCGCTGGGTAGCGTGAAGGATCGCATCGCGTTGGCTATGGTCGAAGCGGCGGAAAGGGAGGGCACTATTTCGGCGGGCACTGTGCTGGTGGAGCCCACAAGCGGAAACACCGGGGTCGGGCTGGCTTTTGTGGCGGCGGCCAATGGGTACAAACTCATTTTGACCATGCCGGAAAGCATGAGCGTGGAACGGCGCAGGCTGTTGGCGGCCCTGGGAGCGGAACTGGTGCTGACGCCCGGAGCGGAGGGGATGAAAGGGGCGGTGCGCAAAGCGGAAGAAATCGCCGCCCAGCTTGACGACGCCTTTATTCCGCAGCAGTTCAACAATCTCGCTAATCCGCGAGTGCACCGCGAAACCACGGCCGAGGAAATTTGGCGGGACACTGGCGGGCGGGTGGATGTTTTTGTGGGCGGCGTGGGCACCGGCGGCACGATCACAGGCGCGGGCGGGCGGCTGAAAGAATTGAACCCGCAGTTGCGCGTCGTCGCCGTGGAACCGCTGGATTCCCCGGTTCTCTCCGGCGGCGTGCCCGGCCCGCATAAACTGCAGGGCATCGGCGCTGGATTCGTGCCTCAGGTGCTGGATTTGAGCCTGGTGGATGAAATTTATAAAGTGCGCACGGAGGAGGCCTTTGCCGCGGCGCAGTTGCTGGCGCAAAAGGAGGGTCTGCTGGTGGGCATATCCTCCGGAGCGGCGGTGTATGCCGCGACGCAAATCGCCAAACGGGAAGAACACGCCGGCCGGAATATTGTGGTGCTGCTGCCGGACACCGGGGAGCGCTATTTGTCCACGCCATTGTTCGACCCGCTGACCAATGTGCTGACGGCCATTCAGAAGGAGGCAAAGGCGGAGAAATGAACCTTTTGCTGGAACGGCAGGCGCCCAAAAGGGAAGACCGCCTGCAAAATCCCTGCATCACTTACGGCGGCACGCTTTGCGGCGCGGCGGCCGGCGCTGCCTGCGGCTGCCTGCAAGGAGGGCGGCGCGAGTTTGAGCAGGGTTCGATTTGTATGCTGCTGCCGGGGCTGGCCATGATCGCCAATATTCCGGACAATTTCACTCTGTTGCACGGGGCTGTCGGCTGCGGCGTCTGCCTTCATTCCCAGAACGCCAATTCCCGCTCGGGCGGGCAGCTTCGCTTCGGCCGCACGAAGGACGCGCTGTGGGGTTCGACGGCTTTGAACGAAGCGGATGTCATCAACGGCGGCGAACAAAAGCTCCGGGCCGCTATCCTGGAGGTTGACCGGCTGTACCGGCCCCGCACGATCACGGTGGTGGCGGGCTGTGTTCCGGGCATCATCGGCGACGATATCAACGGCGTCGTCAGAGAAATCCAGCCTATGACGGCGGCGGTTTTGATTCCCGTCCATTGCGAAGGCTTTAAGACCCGGATTTGGGCGACGGCCTACGACGCGGTTTATCATGGCTTGGGGCGCACTTTGCTTGATGATCCGCATGAGCAGGAACTGATTTTGCGCGACGAACTGGAGGATGCCCGCTGGGCCCTGCAAAAAAGCCGCACCGTTAATTTGCTGAATGTTTCCTCCATGGGCCGCTCTGATGAGCTGGAGCTCGTGCGCCTGCTGAACGCCCTGGATTTGGAGGTGAATATTTTCCCGGTGTTCACGGACGCGGATCAAATGTACCGCGTCAAATACGCGGCCCTTTCCGTCAGCACATGCCCGACCCATGATGATTACTTTGCCTCATTTTTAGAGGAAGAATACGGAATTCCTTATATTTTACGCCACATGCCCATCGGTATCGCCAGCACCGGCGCCTGGCTGCGGCAGGTCGCCGCGGCGCTGGGCAGGGAGAAAGCGGCGGAAAAAGTCATCAGCCGGGAGGAATGCCGTTTGGCGGAAGCCCTGCGTCCTTACCGTGATTTTTTCCGGGACAAAAAGGTTTTTGTCAGCGCGGGGGAGTTTCGCGCCTTGGCGACAGCCGGGCTGTTGCATGAGCTTGGTTTTCAGATTTCGGCGGTACGGGCTTACCATCACGATGAATTCGCGGTGCCGGAATATGAAAAATTGCAGGACGCCATCGGCGATTTCCCTTTTAACGTCGCCAACGTGCAGCCTTTTGAGGAAGCCAACCTATTGCAGAAACTGAAACCCGATCTTTTTCTCGGGCATTGGAACGGGAATTCCACCGCGGCCAAGATGGGGATAGCCAGTCACGTAATTTATAATACCGGTCTCAGCTACATCGGCTATAAAGGGGCGTTTGAACTGGCCCGACGTCTGTGGCGCCAGCTGAAGAACCCCGCCTTTAACCGCAACCTGAGCCGTCATCTCAAACTGCCTTACCAAAGCGGCTGGTACGGGGAAGATCCTTTCAAATATATCAGGGAGGAAGACTGAGATGCCGCATTACATCGAGAGGCCCCGTTGCTTTTGCTCGCTGGGCGGCGCACTTTCCACGCTGGAAGCTCTGCCGGACACCATCCCCATCCTTCACTCCGCTTCCGGCTGCTCTGCCAGCATCGCCTGGGGGCAAAACGGCGGCAGCGCACTCAATGTGGGCGGCTATTGCGGCACGCTGATGGTGCCGGGTTCCAATGTGGGGGAAACGGAAGTCGTGTTTGGCGGAACCGAGCGCCTGACGGAGCAGATCCGCCACACGATGGATATCATGGAGGGCCGGCTTTTCGTGGTGATATCCGGCTGTGTGACCGAAATCATCGGCGACGATGTGCGCGCGGTGGTCGCGGAATTCACTCCGGAGGGGCGGAGCTTGGCTTATGCGCAAACCGGCGGTTTTAAGGGTAATTCTTACTTGGGCTATGATATAGTCATGTCCGCGCTCGTCCGCCAGTTCGTCCCGGCCGCCGCCCGCAAGAAAAAAGGAATGGTCAATGTGCTGGGCATCGTCCCTTTTATGGACGGGTTCTGGCGCGGCAACCTGAACGGATTGCGCCGGACCCTGGAACTGCTGGGGCTCACGGTGAACACCTTTTTTTCGCTGGATGACACGCTGGACTCGTTGCGGGAATCGTCTCGGGCGGAACTGAATATTGTCGTCTCGGATGTCTACGGGCGGGAAACCGCCGAGGCTTACCGGGAAACGCACGGGGTGCCTTACCGGACTTTTTCTTTCCCCATTGGGCCGACCGCCACGGCGGAATTCCTGCGGGAAGTGGCCGCGGAGCTCCGCTTGCCTGTGGATGTGGAAGAGATCATCCTGGAGCAGACGCGGCGGTATTACAAAGCGCTGGAGCCGCTGACAGACTGCTATCAGGACGCTGATTTGCAGCGGCGGGCGGTGATCGTGGCGGACGCCAATTACGCGGTCGCGGTCACCAGGTTTCTGCTGGACGACCTGGGCTGGCTGCCGGAACTTGTGCAATGTACCGATTTGCTGACGCCGGAGGACGAGTCGGCCATGACCGCCAAACTGACGGCCAGCGAATGGGGCCTCGCTCCGCGGGTGGTTTTTGACACCAGAGCCACGGAGGCTTTGCGCTATCTGAATGAGATTTTTCCGAAAAAAGAGCTGGATATGTACGCCGACTCTTTCACGCCCGGATTCGTCATCGGCAGTTCGTTGGAACGCGATTTGGCCCTGAAGCTGGGGGCGCCGCATTTGAGCGTCAGTTTCCCCATATCCAACCGCGCCATCGTCAGCAGGGGGTATACGGGTTTTGACGGCGGGCTTACCTTCATGGAGGATTTATTGGGCGCGGCAGTCGCCGGAAGGTAGCAATCGCGTGCTCTGTCTGACTTTTTCTAATAGGAGGTGATGCCTTATAAACGACGCAAAAGACAAAATCGTGCTGGAACACCTGAAACAGGTGTAAACGGTCAATAGTTTTGAGCCAATTTCGGCCACTTAAATTGAGCCACTTTTTGAATCTGAATTGGCAACGATAACCAGTTTTATTGCCATAGATCAACCTTTCGCATCTCCGC
>JAISQG010000123.1 GCA_031274335.1 Gracilibacteraceae bacterium | reverse complement strand
TATGCGCTTTACCGCCTCGTCCGTCGCCAGACCGGTCATAAAACCCTTGTCCATCTGCCGCAGGCTTTGCGTCTCCAGACTCTCAAAGCCCGTCAAAATAAGCTCGCAGCCGCTTTTCTTCATGGCGCGCAGCAATTCGCCGTCAGAGGCCATCGTCAGCGTCCCCTGCCCGGCCCATTTGATCCGGTAAGGGGCGATCGCCTCAAAAAGTCTCATCGCGTTCTTTCTGTCCGCGATCAAATTGTCGTCCGCCAAAAAATAATACCGGCTCCGCGCGCGCTCGATGTCCAGGCATACGCTCCGGATGTCACGCCCGCAGTAGCGGCGGCCGTAAAAACTGGATATGGCGCAGAAATTGCAGCTGTGCACACAGCCTCGCCCGGTTTCCACCAGCGCAACCGGCAAATACTTTTTCCCTTGAAAAATGCTTTTGTCCGGCAAAGGAAACCCGTTCGCGGCGCTGCCCGCCGCAAAATCCCGGCTGCCGTCATAGCGGCTCCGCGCCCGCCCCCGGCGGAAATCTTCGAGCATCGCCGCCCAGCAGCTTTCCGCGTTTCCGGTCACAATGGTGCCGGCATGCCGCATGGCCTCCTCCGGGAACAGCGTCACATGGTAGCCGCCCATGACCACATGGACCCCGCGGCTGGAAAATTGCTCCGCTATGGCGTAAGCGCGGCGCGCGGTATATGTTTCCACGGTGATGGCGACCAGGTCGGTCGGGGCATCGTAGTCGATCAATTCGATGCGGTCGTCGTAAAATGCCGTTTCCACGGAGTCGGGGGTCAGCGATTTCAGGACGGCGATGGTCAGCGGCTCCATTTTCCAGGTGCCGATGTATTTCTCGTTTTTCTTTTTGCCGATCGCCGGCAGTATAAATGTTATCTTCATAAATTCACTGCCGCAACGCTTGGCAAAACAGCCGGCTGCGGAATATCAGAATTATCACACATTACTTCCTTGGTAAAACGAGCGAATTTGTCCGCGTAGGTTTTATAACCGAGGTTGACGGGCAGCGACAGCCAGGCGCCGCGCGTGAACGGGGCCAGCCGCTTGGCTATGGAGGAAAATTTGTAAGTCTCCCGCCAGGCCCATTCAATCCCGCGCTCCAATTCTTCCTTCGACATTTGAGCCGGCGCGAACACGCAATGCTCCACATCATACATAGCCCAATCGCGCTCGACGATCCTCCCCTGCTCTTCCAGCCGGGCGTACAGCTCCGTGCGGGGAAACGGCGTCAGGATGGAATAGCGCGGCAGATCGATCTGGGTTTTGACGGTCATCTCCACCGTCCGCTCAAACACGCTTTTATCCTCGTCGTCCGCTCCGAAGGCGAAACAGCCCTGCACGATTATGCCGGCGGCGTGCAGGCGTTCCATCAGCTCCGCGTACCGGGCGGCGTGATTGCCTCCCTTCCTGACAAAAGACAGCGCGCCCTGGGAGATGGACTCTAACCCGATGAGCAGGCCCCGGCAGCCGCTTTTGGCGAAAGCGGCGATCAGCTCGCTGTCGATTCCCACATGGCTCGTCGCGAGTCCGAGCCACATTTTCTTCAGCGGGGCCAGCGCCGAAAACAATTCCAGCGCATAAGCCCTGTCCGCGATAAGGTTGACGTCGGGGAAAAGGATGAGCTTCGCGTTCAGAGCCTCGATTTCTTCGATCACCTCGCGGACGGGGCGTTTATACACGGTTTTGCCGAAGGCGGCGGGATAGGCGCAAAAATTGCACGGCAGCGAGCAGCCGCGCACCGCCTCGACGCTTTTATCCGTGATATATTTTTTTCTGTTCAAAAGCTCGCGCCGCGGAATCGGCTTGCCATCCAGACGGAAATCGCCGCCCTGCACATATTTTTTCTGAAGCCGCCCCGCCTGAAAATCCAAAAGCATCTGCGGAAAAGTATATTCGGAAAAACCGCACATCACCGCGTCCGCGTGCCGCAGCGCTTCGTCCGGCAGCAGCGTGGGGTGGACGCCGCCCATGACGACCGTTATCCCCCGCGAGCGGAAATACTGCGCATAAGCGTAACAGCGCCCGGCTGTTCCTGTAATGCAGGTGATGCCGACGATGTCCGCGTCCAGATCCAGCGGTATGGCGTTCGCCGTCTCGTCGTAAATCACGACATCGGCATCGATCTCGCGAGGAACCAGCGCGGCCAGAGTGGTCAGGGTCAGCGGCGCGTAATGCAGCGTATGACCAAAGCTGCCGTTATAGCGGTGCATGGCTCCCGCCGGAGCGAGCAGCGCGATTTTCATTTTCTTCATAGATACCCTCCCGTAAAAACCTTGTCCCAGCCGCCCTCCAAGCTTAAGGCGGGCGGTTTGACGTCTCCGGGGCGCTGTCCGCGCTCCGCGGCCCGCTCCAGGTATTCCCGGAACGGGTGGCCGGAGAGTCGGTAAAGAGCGAGCGGCTTCAGCTGGCCGAGCGTCCGGCAATACTCGTAATGGCAGTTGCGGGCCAGACCGCTTTCCAGGTCCTCCGCCAAACGGGCCGCCAACCCGTCCGCAGCCTGGCCGGCGGGCGCAGCGCCGGACAGCCGGGCCGATTGGATGTACAGCACATAGCGGTCGGTTTCGGGGGCCAGCATGCAAAATTCGCCGGACATTTCCCATTTCTCCAGCAAATCCGCCAGCACCTCCGACACAAACAACTCGTTCAGTTTTTCGCCGAACAGGTCGGACACCTTGCCGTTCCGCCCCAGGAAGCGGAGACGCGGCGCCTCGCCCGCGTCCAGCACAAGGACTATGTCGCCCATCCTATAGCGGTACAAACCGCCCGACGTGGTGACGACGGCCTCATACCGCTCCCCGGCCTCCAGCTCATGGGCCAGGTATATCCGGCCGTCCGCCAGAGACAGGAACTCAAAAAAATGTGACGTGACGGCCAGGCGCGCGCCTTCCTCGCCCAGCAGCGGGAAAGATATAAAGGCTTCGGTCGCGATCAGGCCTTTCGGCTGTATCAAGACGCCGGGAAAGCGCACGCTCAGCTTTTGGGCATAAGCCGCCGCGCTCGCGTCCCCCCAGCAACTGATCAGCTTCAGGCGCGAAAAATGGTCCGCCACCGCCATGCCGTTATTTTCCATATTTTCTAAAATAAGTATAAATAGCGAAGGATTCCACACGGACACCAATGTCAGGTTTCGGCAAGCGGCCAGCGCCTCCGCCGTGCGGAGATAAAAATCGCCTCCCGGCTTCGGTTTCACCAGAACCAGCCGGGACAGACACTCAAACGCCCGCCCCAAATACTGCTCGTCGCTTTCGAATCCCACGGTGACGCCTCCTTCCGTCCGGCGCCTCGTGAACGCGGCCGGCGTGACGGACCAATACCCTCTGCCGTCAGCCAAGCCGGGCAGATGGGCATAAAGATCATACAGCCATGCCTTGATGCCTTGCTGGAACTCCGCTTTGAGCGCCGCGGTACAGGGAATGAGCTTGGAAGCCGAAACGCTGCCGCTGGTGGGCTCAAACAGCAATACCTCATGGCTTGTCAGAATGTTTTTCTCGCCGCGCGCCATTTTTTCGATGTAGGGCAGATAATCCTCGTAAACGGTGAGGGG
>JAISQG010000107.1 GCA_031274335.1 Gracilibacteraceae bacterium | reverse complement strand
CTGTGCGCACCGCGTGGACCGCGTAGCGTGCGTCATTGAAATCATAGGTGCAGGTGGAAAGCGTTATAATATGATCCGCCGCCGTCACGGTCGCGTCGCTTTTTATCAGCGATTTTTCGCGGATCTCCCGCAGAAAAGCGTCCGTTTTCTCCTGAGTTTTATAATTCGGCGTGCGGTAATCATAATCGGGCTCTGTCACATATACGGAAAATATTTCGTAATCATAATATTTTTTGTCCAGCATCACCGTGATCGTGCGGTGTTCGTCCCAGAAGCTTTGATCGCGGTAACGTTGCAGCGAGCCGAACATGTTTTCGTCGTTCGGGAAGGTGTGCCCGTAAATAATGGTGTTGAAATCGCTCAGGTACGGGTCGTTGCGATAATCCATGTAAATGGAGCCGAATTTGTACGGTTCGCGCTGAAAACTCGTTTTCAGGTAATACTCGTTGTTCGTGGTCTGGGTGATCGGGTACTGGATGGGAGTGCCCTTGACGTCCAGCCAGGCTACCGTGTCCGGATTGGTGGCCTCCAGCGCGGCCAGAAGATGCGTTTTCTCTATTTCCTCGGCATAGGCCTGGGCTTCTGCCTCCGCCCGCGCCGCCTCGGCCTCCGCTCGCGCGATTTCCATTTCCACCCGCAGCTGCTCCTGCAAAAGGGCCTGCTGGTGATCCTGCCATTTGTCGTGGATATAATTGCCGCCCAGCGCGAGGGCCAGGGCGAAAAGAACAATTGTCAGTATATTTTGTATCAGGCGGCGCTTATTTTCCATAAAACTCACATCCTTCATGGCGTTATTCGCGTCGGCTGCCCGCGCGAGATCGGGACAGCCCTATTATAGCAGAAAACATACCAAAGGGCAACACCACGCCGTGGGCGGTAGACTGGGGATCGGCGCCGTCGGCAGAATAATGTGAATTATACATCTTTTTGTTTTTCGCCATTCTGCCCTTGTGAAATCAAGAAATAACTATATAATTAAATGAGAACTATTGTAAAAAGATATGGGGGTTATGAATCATGAAAGCTGTCAAAGTGGCGGAAAATATTTGGTGGGTCGGGGCCGTGGACTGGGATACACGGAATTTTCACGGTTATTCGACAGCCCGCGGCTCCAGCTACAACGCGTATTTGATCGCAGACGATAAAATCACGCTGATTGACACGGTAAAAGCACCTTTTTTTGATGAAATGAAGGCGCGCATTTCAGAAATCGTCGATCCGTCCAAGATAGACGTCGTGATTTCCAACCATGTCGAAATGGACCATTCCGGGTCGTTGCCGCAGCTGATGAAGCTCACGCCGGGTGCCGCCGTCTACACTTCGCCGCAGGGCGAGAAAGGATTGCGCGCTCATTACAAGGAGGACTGGGATTTTCATGCCGTCAAAACCGGCGACTCCCTGCGCATCGGCAAGCACAGCTTTTCCTTTGTCGGCACGCCTATGGTGCATTGGCCGGACAATATGCTGACGTACTGCCCCGAAGCCAAGATGCTTTTTTCCAATGACGCCTTCGGCGAGCATATGGCTTCCGCGGAGCGTTTCGCAGACGAAGTGCCGCTCGGCGTAGTGGAGGAAGAAGCGGCGAAGTATTATGCGAACATCGTCATGCCTTACGGGGCGCAGACCCAGAAGGCGCTGGCCGACGCGGCCGGCCTGGATATCAGCGTTATCGCCCCCAGCCACGGGCTCATCTGGCGCCGGGATGTGGGAACCGTAGTCGGCTGGTATCAGAAATGGTCGGCTGATCAGCCGGAAAACCGGGCAGTCGTCGTTTATGATTCCATGTGGCATTCGACGGAAACTATGGCGTTGCGGATTGGGGACGCCCTCGAACATGCCGGCGTGCCGGCGAGAATGTGCAACCTGAAAACGACGCATATTTCAGACATTATGACCGGCGTGCTCAATTCCAAATTCGTTTTTGTGGGTTCGCCTACTTTGAACAACGGCATCATGCCGCCGGTCGCCCAGTTCCTGACTTATCTGTCCGGGCTGGCGCCAAAAAACCGGGTCGGCTTTGCCTTCGGCTCATACGGCTGGGGTGGCCAAAGCGTGGGTATCGTAGACAAAATCATGCGCGAGGCCGGGATGCGGATGCTGGATAGTGTGCGCATCCAGTACATCCCTGACGAAGAACAACTGAACGCGCTGAGCGAACACGTGCGGCAAGGCGTGCAGGCTTTCATCTGAGGAATTGTTACGAATTAAACAGCGAGGAGAAATCAAGAGTGTCCAATTTTTCGGAACTTGGCCTGAGCAGCCCTGTAGAACGGGCGGTGACGGCGATGGGCTTTGAGGAAATGACGCCCATTCAGTCCCGCGCCATACCGTTATTCCTGCAAGGCAAGGATTTTATCGGGCAGGCTCAGACCGGCACAGGCAAAACAGCCGCCTTTGGCATCCCGATCGCGGAGAAACTGCGCCCGGACATGGAGCATGTCGCGGCGCTCGTCGTCACGCCTACGCGTGAGCTGGCCATCCAAGTGGCGGAGGAACTAAACCGCATCGGCCAGTATAAGAGGATTCGGGCTTTGCCGATTTACGGCGGGCAGGACATCGAGCGCCAGATCCGCGCTCTGAAGAACAGGCCGCAGATAGTGGTCGGCACGCCGGGCCGCCTGATGGATCATATGCGCCGCCAGACTCTGCGGTTGCAGTGGATTGAAATCGTAGTGCTGGATGAAGCGGATGAAATGCTCAGCATGGGCTTTGTCGAAGACATTGAAACCATTTTGAGCGAAGTGCCGGACGAAAGGCAGACGATGCTTTTTTCCGCGACCATTCCGCGCGCCGTGCAGGAGCTCAGCCGGCGCTTCATGCGCGAACCGCAGTACATCACTATTCAGCCCAAAGAAGTCACTGTGCCGAATACCGAACAGCAGTATATCGAGTTGCCGGAAAAGCTCAAATTCGACGCGTTGTGCCGTCTGCTCGACATTCAGTCCCCGGAAGCGGCCATCGTTTTCGGGCGCACGAAAAGACGCGTGGGTGAGTTGTACGAAGCCCTGAGCAAGCGCGGCTATTCCGCCGAAGGGATTCACGGCGATCTGGCCCAGACGCGGCGGGACAGCGTCATGCGCCGTTTTCGCAGTGGAAATGTCGATATCCTCGTGGCGACGGACGTGGCGGCGCGCGGCTTGGATATCAGCGGAGTCACGCATGTTTATAATTTTGATGTGCCGCAGGATCCGGAGAGCTACGTCCACCGGATCGGACGAACGGGGCGCGCCGGTAAAAGCGGTCTGGCGATCACCTTTGTGACGCCGCGCGAAATGGGTCATTTGCGCCTGATCGAAACCATCACCAACAAAAAAATGAAGCGGAGACCGTTGCCCTCTATGGCGGACGCCCTGCAAGGCCAGCTGCGCCTGACGTCGGACCGTCTGCTGGAGACCGTGGAGGCCGAGCAGTATTATGATTACCAGCCTCTGGCGGAAGAACTGCTCGAAAGGGCTGATTCCGTGACTTTGCTGGCTGCGGCACTCAAACTGATGACCAAGGAGCCGGACGCCACTCCGGTCACTCTGACAGAGGAGGCGCCTTTGCGGGACAAGAGGGCGCGGCCTTCGTCTTTCGGCGGCCGGCGGCCGGGCTATGGTCCGCGCCGCACAGAGCGCTCTGATGCTTCCGGGCAAAGGCGGGATCAGGGATACCGGCCGCAAAGGAAAAAATAATTATGAAAGTGCATGTGGCGAGACAACCGATTTTTGACAGCAATCGCGAATTGCGCGCCTACGAGTTGCTGTACCGGGACGGAGGCCTCGCCTATAACCCGAACACGGACGGGAACAAGGCGACACAGGCCGTTGTGGCGGATGCCATCACCGCTTTTGGCCTGCGTAACCTGACGAACGGAAAACATGGGTTTGTCAATTTTACGCGCCCGTTGCTCATGGGCGCGTTGCCTTCTCTGCTGAATCCGAACGAGTTTGTCATAGAAATATTGGAAGATGTGGAAATAGACGACGAATTGCTGGCACAGATCGAGGATTTGAAAAGGCAAAAATATATTCTGGCCCTCGATGATTACGCCGGCTCCGTTCAAAATGAGGAAATTTTTAATTACGTCAATATTGTGAAAGTGGATTTTCGCCTTTTGGATGAAAAAGGACGAACGGAAGCTGCCCGAACCTTGTTGAGCAGGAATATCACGCTATTGGCGGAAAAAGTGGAGACTGAGGAGGAGTTTCGCCAGGCCATCGCGGACGGGTACACGCTTTTTCAGGGGTATTATTTCGCGAAGCCGACGGTCTTTTCCAAGGCGACGCTGGACGTGTCCTCGAATACCTTCCTGCGGGTGATGCGGGAATTGCGCCGGCCGGAACCGGATTTCCGGGAACTCGCGAGCATTATCCGCAATGATATAAGCCTGAGCTTTCGCTTTTTGAACCAGATAAACAGCGCGGCCTATTACGCGGGCTACCGCACTAATTCCCTGGAGGAAGCGCTCGTGCGGCTCGGCCTCAAAGAAATCAACCGCTGGGTGACGCTGCTTTTTATCCGGGAAACAGTGAACAAGGAAATGGAGGAGTTGGCGCGCATGGCTCTGGTGCGGGGCGTGTTCGCGGAAAAGCTGGCGCAGAAAATCGGGCCGCGGCAGGTGTCGCCGGAGGAAGCATTCAATGTCGGCATGTTTTCCATGATCGATGCGGTTTTGGACGAAAATTTAACCCAGATACTGGAAGAGCTCAGCATGTCGTCGGCGGTGAAAGAGGCGCTGCTCGGCGCCGACAACCTGCTGGGGCGGATTTTGCGCTTTACACTCCTGTATGAGGCCGGCCATTGGGACGACGCCTTTGTGATCTCCGCCCAGGAAAAAATCGCGATGGAGGAGATCGCGGATTACTATGTGGAAGCAATCGCCTACGCGGACGCTGTGTTCGTATAAACAACGGATTGCGCGTTTCGCGCTCTGTCTGACAATTTCTAATAAGGAGAAAATCATGTATAAGGCTGTTAAACGGATTTGCTGGGCGCTGGTGTTCCTACTGGCTTTTGCCCTGTTTCCGGCCGCCGTAGTTCGCGCCGCCGACGCCGATCTATTGGAGGAAGTGCGGGAACTGCTCATGATTTATTATGTCGATGAGCTGGGGCCCGACGTACTCAACGCGAAAAGCGTGGAGGAAATGGTCAGCCGTTTGCGTGATCCGGACACAGAATATATGGACGGGGAGACGTACAGCCGCTTTGTCGGCTCCATCGACAATGAATCGGCGACGGGCATGGTCGGCGTCGTGATTGAGGAGGCGCCGGAAGGTCTGCTCGTGCTCGAAGTGATGGAAGGCTATTCGGCCAAGGCACAGGGAATCAGCCCCGGCGACGTCATCATTGCCGTGAATGACGCGCCGCTGTCCGGGATGACCACGGACGAATCAACCGCGCTGCTCCGAGGTGAACCGGGCAGCGACGTCAACGTCGCTGTGCGGCGCGGGCAGGAAACGCTGCGTTTTACGCTGACGCGCAGCATTTTGTACATGCCCTTGGCCGAGGGATTGCTCATAGACGAACACATCGGCTATGTGGCGCTGAATTCCTTTGGCATGACGATGGCGGAAGAATTTCAGGCGGAGGCGCTGCGCCTGAAGGCGGAGGGGGCGGACTGCTGGCTCCTGGATTTGCGCGGCAACACGGGCGGTTACACGGAGGAAGCGCTGGATCTGTTGGGCTTTTTTATCGGAAACAGCACGGCCATGATCATGGAGGAGTCCCAGACCAGCGAAAGTATTTCCGCGAACCGGCAGGAAATAGCTTTGAGCGAACCGGTCGTCCTTCTGACAGACAGGTATTCGGCCAGTTCTTCCGAGGTGGTGAGCGGGGCGCTGCGCGACCACAGGCGCGCTCTGCTGGTGGGAGGCAACACTTCTGGCGCGGGCAAGGTCAAGCAAATATTCGGCCTTTCGAACGGGGATTACCTGAAAATGACGATTTACCGCTTTTTCTCCCCGCAGCACGGCGCCATTGACAGCGTGGGCATCGCGCCGCAGCTCGCCGTACCGGATGACGAAGCCCTCAATGTGGGCGCGCTGCTTCTGGCCGGGCACGACACCGTGCCGCCGGACGTCGACGGTTATATCCGCGTACAGACGCCGGCCGGAAGGTATGCCTTTTCGCTGGAGGATTTGCGCTCGGAAACATTTTGGCTGGCCGGCCGTATTATTCTGAGCCTGGAGCGCGATGTCCGGCTTGAGCGGGGAACGGCGGCCGGGTGGGAATATTTGCCTGCGGGTCTTCATTCTCATTTGCTCTATTATCCCGGATACAGGAGCGCCGGCATTCTGAACGACGTGCCGCCGGACAAAGTATTCACCTTGAGCGCCGGGGAACAGTCCGTGGACTGGATGACCGTGACGCCGGAGCGCGTGGAACTGATTGACGCGCAAACCGGGCGACGCCTTCCCTACACGGTCAAGGAGAGCGAGACGGGGATGCTGGAGCTCCGGCCGGGCGAACAGCTCATTCCCGGAGCTGATTACTGGCTCGTGCTGCACGGGCTGAAAGACATGTCCGGCCGCCTGCTGCCGCCGGAACTGGCTGTAATCCGCGCGTCCGTGGAAAAGTGACGGGCATTTTTAAATGAGGAGGTTTTTGTGCGCAGTTATCGTTCGGTAATAAGAATAATCCAATTCGCCATAATAATCACTCTTATCGCGCTTGCTTTCAGCCTGGCGGAAATATGGCGGGGAGGCGAAGACGCCGCCGCGATTGACGCTGAACAGCAGCCGGCGGGAGAGCAGACGCTGCCGGACGATCCGGAAGCGGAAGAACCGGTGAACACGAAAATTGTTTGCTTCGGCGATTCTTTTACGCTTGGATTTCCGGGCAAGCCGGAAGATTCATGGCCGGCTCTGCTGCAGCCCCTGCTCAAAGTGGAAGTCGTGAACAAAGGCGCCACGTATCAGCCCTCCAATCGTCTGCTGGAGCGCTTTGACGCGGACGTACTGACGGAAAACCCGGGCCGGGTTGTGATTATGGCCGGGAACGGGGACGCACTCGACGGCGATGGCCGCCCGCTGGAAGATTATCAGCGCGATATGATCTCTCTGGTCAACAAAGCCGAAGCTTCGCATATCAAGCCTGTTTTGATTCTGCCGCTGCCGGACCCGGATCCGAACGCCGCCCGACTTATCGAAGAATACCGGACATGGCTCAAATCTTTTGCCGCCGAAAAAGGCATTATGCTG